>NZ_JBQFRV010000005.1:0-266999 GCF_056537565.1 Ruegeria sp. C8 | reverse complement strand
CTCGAGCTTTGCCCGAGCGCTGCCGGGCCCAACGGGAGGAAAGGTCTTGCCCAAGACCTTGACGACGGGCGGGAGTGTGCTCTGCTCTTGTGTCACCACGGTGACCCCCGTATCTAGTCAAAAACCGGACCTACAGGAGAAGCAACATGCTCAAAGGACTAGGCGGCCTGGGCGATATGGCCAAGATGATGAAATCCGCGCAGGATCTTCAGACCAAGATGACCGAGATGCAGGAAGAGCTGAACAACCTTATGGTTGTCGGTGAATCCGGCGCAGGGTTGGTCAAGGCAACCGCAACCGCCAAGGGAGAGCTGAAGGGCCTGGATATCGACCCGTCGATCTTCAATGGCGACGACAAGGAAGTGGTCGAGGATCTGATCCTTGCGGCCATCAAGGACGCTCAGACCAAAGCCGCCGAGCGCTCGCAGGCCGAGATGGCCAAACTGACCGAAAGCATGGGCCTGCCCGCAGACATCAAGCTGCCGTTCTGATCTCCATCTTTTCAATAATACTACCGCCGGAGGCTCCCTCCGGCGCCAGACAGGACAGGCCGTGAGCTCCAACAGCGACATCGACAATCTGATTGACCTGATGGCCAAACTTCCCGGCCTCGGCCCTCGCTCGGCCCGCCGCGCGGTGCTGCACCTGATCCGCAAACGGTCCCTGCTGCTGACCCCCTTGTCCGACGTTATGCAGCAGGTCGCCATCACTGCCCGCGAGTGCCTGAATTGCGGCAATGTGGGCACCACCGACATTTGCGACATCTGCAACGATGAGGCCCGCGCGACCGGAGAGCTTTGCGTCGTCGAGGACGTCGCCGACCTCTGGGCGATGGAGCGTTCAGGCGTGTTCAAAGGCCGCTATCACGTGTTGGGCGGCACGCTCTCGGCGCTGGATGGCGTCGGCCCGGATGAGCTGCGCATCCCCCGCCTCAAAGACCGGGTGGTGGCCGAAGGCGTAACCGAGATCATTCTGGCCTTGAACGCCACTGTCGACGGCCAGACCACGGCGCACTACATTGCCGATCAGTTGGAGGGGCAGGTCCGCCTGACCTCACTAGCGCAAGGTGTGCCGATTGGGGGAGAGCTGGACTATCTGGATGACGGAACGATTACAGCAGCACTGAGAGCCCGAAAAGAGCTCTGAGTATAGCGATATGACAGCAACCGGAACGCTTTCACCCCTTCCGGTTGCACACGAGACTCTGCCTCGTTTTTCAGGAGTAAGCACCAGACGAGTACGTCAATTCGTAGGAATGGCTGTAGATCTCGAAGACAATACCAAAGGGGTCTTCGACGTAGACCATTCGGTAAGGTTTCTCTCCGGGATAATAGTATCGAATCGGCATACGTTGTTTGCCACCCGCTGCAACGATTTTTTCTACGAGGCCTTCGACATCCGGGTCTTGGACGCAAAAATGGAACGTCCCATTCTGGCGAAAATCGATATTGTTTTCCGGTACATAATTCCCGTCAAACTCGAAAAGCTCGAACCCGATGCGATCAGCAGTCGCGAGATGCGCGATACGTAGTTTTTTCCATTCCGGACCAAACACATCTGTGCACATGACACCAATATCCGTGTCATCCTCTACAACATCAGTCGGTGGCATGATCACGTAGAAACCAAGGACTTCGGAGTAGAACTTTACAGCCTCGTCAACGTTTGGGACGGACAATCCGATGTGAGAGAATGTTCTTGGATGTTGCGGCATGGCTCGCTCCTTGTTTTATGGGGCGAAAACTATTGTGCCGCAGCCGAGTTTCAAGCGCCTACCTGGTAGGGCATAGCCGGGCTCCGCCATGCACACAGGTCTTCTTTCGTGGTGCCATCAGTCAAGAATGGCCTTTGCCTGCCGCACGCGGCGTGTACTATGGCTAAGACTTCATCCGTTTGATTTTAGGAACTGTTATGAAACGCCTTTTTGCCCTCACACTTGCCGCCTTTACAGCCACTGCGGCGATTTCTCAGCAACTGATCGATAAAGGCTTTGTCGACGGCTGGAACATCATGATGGACCCGGCGTTGGGCAATGGGTGTCTGATCCAGACGGTGTATCAGGACCTCTCGGTGGTGCGGATCGGTTACGACGCGCTAGGCAATCGCGGGTATTTCGCCGTCTACAACAAGGCCTGGGGCGAAATCGAACAGGGCAAATCTTATCCGATCCGATTTGCTCTGGACGGCAAAAGCTATGACGCCACCGCCATTGGCTTCAACGAGCGTGACGTCCCCGGCGCGACCGTCTTTTTCACGGACAGGAATTTCGTGACCGCGATTGCTCAGAACAAGACGATGACCGTTTACAACCCGGCGGGCGAGGTGGTGATGGCCATCGACCTCAAAGGCACCGCCAAAGCGCTGGAATACGCGCGAGACTGTCAGAACAAAAAGCTCTAACGAATCGGGTCGAAAAGGGCGTCTTTGGCCGAGCAGTCCCGGATGACATCGCGGCCGCAGGGCACAGGATCAAGGTCGCGGGACAGGCACAGGCGCACCTCTTCGATGTAACCCTGTTTGCAGGTGATGGTGATCATGTCGCGCTCGAGCTTAGGGTTGGCCTTTAGAAAGGCCCCTTCGACGATCGACGCGGGCAGTTTGACCGAGGTATCAAGCTGGCGGAACACCTCGGGCCGGGTCACGCGACCATACGCTAAGCGCGACAAATCCATATAGCCCCGCGCCGACAGGCCCGAACAGGTGCCGTGTTTCTTCCATTGATGCCATGCAAGGCCGGCACTGCCCTGAATATCCTCCATCGCGCGGGTCATCGCGCGCGACGGCGGGGCCTCGGGCGTGCGGCAATAGGAGGGCCAGCCCTGATGGAACTGCGGCCAGAGCCCGTGCAATATCCAACCGTGGTCATGCCGGGCGTCGCATTGATCTGATCCACGCGCATCCCCTTCGCGCGCGCACCAGTTCGGAGACCAGCTCAGCGCGAGGACGTAATAGTCGAACTCACCCGCTTTCTCGCCCTCGGCCAGCGCGGCGACTGCGCTTATGGCCCACAAAACCAGCGCTAAAAACCCTTGGCGCATTCGCCTCTTCCCTTCTTGCGTCGCGGCGACTATATACACCCCAAGTTCCCCGACAACGGAAACCTGCCCCAAAACCCCGGGGCCGCCGAATTCCGGCGACGGGACAGATGTATGTATAGGAGACGGGCTGATGGCAAAACCGCTTATGGCCAAGGCAACAGCCGTATGGCTGGTGGACAACACCACGATCAGCTTCAAGCAGATCGCGGATTTCGTAGGGATGCACGAGCTTGAAGTGCAGGGCATTGCCGATGGCGATGTGGCCGCTGGTGTCAAAGGGTTCGACCCGCTTGCCAACAACCAGTTGACGCAGGAAGAGATCGATGCAGCGCAGAACAACCCGCTGCACAAACTGAAGCTCAAGTTCAACCCGTCGGCAACGGGCGAGGAAAAGCGCCGTGGCCCGCGCTACACCCCACTGTCCAAGCGTCAGGACCGTCCGAACTCGATCCTGTGGCTGGTCAAGTTCCACCCCGAACTTAGCGACGGTCAGATCGCCAAGCTGGTTGGCACCACCAAGCCCACCATCCAGTCGATCCGCGAGCGTACGCACTGGAACATCGCCAACATGCAGCCCATCGACCCGGTTGCCCTTGGCCTGTGTAAACAGTCCGAGCTGGACGCCGTAGTGCAGAAGGCCGCTGCGAAGAAAGCCGCTGAAGGCGGCGTGATGAGCGATGACGAGCGCCGCAAGCTGGTCTCGACCGAGCAGTCGCTGGAAATGGACGCAGCACCGAAGATCCCGACCGCGATTGAAGGTCTGGAAACCTTCTCGCTGTCGGACGAGCCGGAAGCCGAGAAGGAAGACAGTGATCCGATCGTGGACGCCGACAGCTTCTTCAACCTGCCCAAAGGCGGTGGGGACGACGAAGAAGAAGACGATCTGCGCCCCTGATTTCTGACCCGTCCCAGTCTAAACTGGCCGGGGCGTTTTCTTGGGACCTCTCATGCTCAGCATTCTATCTGCCATCTTTGGCCCACACCGCGCCGTAACGATCTATGCCTTCCTTAAAACCTGGGGGTTGGGTCTGGCTGCTGCTGTGGTTATGGCGGTCATTGTCGGCGGCCTGTTCCTGCTGGGGGATGACGGAGAGCATGAGCATCATTCCTTCATAACAGTCCCGGTTCTGTCAGCTACGGCGATCAATGGGGATCTAAAGAACGGGGTCATCGCTTCGGTTCGTCTGCCCGATGGGACGGCCACGTCGATCACCTCGACCGAGGCGCCGGTTTCCCAATCGGTGGGCACCAGCGCCTGCGTGGAAAAACGCGTCTACGTGGACAGCGGAGAGGCACGATACCGGTTCAAACTGCCTCGGTTCTGCGAGGCTGGGTGATCCCTAGCGGACCAGGGAAAAACGCCCGGGCAATACGCCGGGCGTTTTCTTTTTCAGAGCATCTGGAACAGGATCCCGGCGACAATCGCGCCCCCAACCCCAAGGGTCAGATAGGTTGCAAAGACGCGCGGTTTCACCAATGACCAGACCGCAGCCATGGCCGGGATTGAGCTGACCGCCCCGGCCACCATGAAGGACATGGCCGCGCCCGCCGTCATGCCTTGCTCCATCAGTCCCGCCAGAAGCGGCGGCGCGACATAGGAGTTCAGATAGGCGGGCATTCCGACCAGCGCGGCAACGACGATGGGCAGGACACCTTCTCCGCCGACGACGCGCGCGATCAGATCTGCAGGCACATAGCTGACCAGAAGCGCCTCAAGCACATAGGCCAGAGCAAGCCATTTCAGCAGGAAGAGACCGTTATGCACGAACTCTGACCGGAAACGCTGACGGCGTTCGGGTTCCTGCCAGAATGTCCAGACGGGTTTGTCATCCAGCTTGGGGCCGCACCCACAGCATCCGGCGGGTTTGTATTCGCGCAGGGGCTGTGCGAAGGCTCCGTTGCGCATCAGAAGGCGCACGGCGAACCCGCCGAACAGACCCAAGGCAACCGCCGCAACGGCCTTGCCGATGGCAAAGGGCCACCCCAATGCGCCTGCGGTGATCAGCAATGTCGGCGGGTCGATCAGTGGCGAGCTGAGCCAGAAGGCCATCACGGCCGAGAGCGGCGCGCCCAGTGCCAGAAGCCCGGCGATGAACGGGATCACCTCGCAGGAACAAAACGGCGCAAGCCCTCCGAACAGGGCGGCCAGAAAAATCATCCGGGTTTCTCGCCCCTCAAAGGCGCGCGCTACCATGACTTCCGCCCCGGTGGCCTTGAGATAGGACAGCAGGAGAACGGCGAACAGGATGTACTGGCCCGTATGCGCCAGCGCCTTGGCGGCAAAGGTTACGACCTCAGCCCAGTTGCCCGGATCGAAAACTGCGACCAACGCCAGTATCGCGACGATCAAAGCCCAAGGCGTTTTGATCACATCCAGCGCGAGTTTGGCCGAGGCTTTTGGGTTTTGTGATAGTTCAGCCATCGTTTGCGGCCTTTCCGACTTCGTCTGCGCAGCATTCGCTTAGAATAAACTGCGCCAGGTTTCGCAACTCGTTGAAACAGGCGCGATTGATCGTCGTGCGCCCGATCTTTTCCTGTTCAACCACACCACCTGCAGCCAGAAACCGAAGGTGATGCGCAAGGGTGGAGGGGGCGATGCCGGTACGTGTCTGGATCTCACCCACGGTCAGACCGGCCTGCCCGGCCCTCACAAGTGTTTTCAGAACCTTCAACCGGGCCTCGGACCCCATGGCCGAAAATCCTGCTGCAGCGGTTTCCCACATCTGAATTCTCCATTAAACTAGATTTCTAGTTATTTAGGCGATTCGAATTTCCTCGTCAAGCCGCATCACAAATTCACTCCGAGGCATGTAAGTCCAGATTGCCACCGCCTTAAGTCCAATCTATAAGCGCTCATGGCTATCTCGGTTGACACTTTTTTTCTTGAGCTGAACGGACAGGGGACTCTGCAGGCGCAAATCCAGCAGATGATCGCCGAAGGCATTCTGTCGGGTCGGTTCCACATTGGGGAAAAGCTACCGTCGTCCCGCAAGCTGGCAACCCATCTGGGCGTCAGTCGGATTACGGTGACACTGGCCTATACCGAACTTCTGGCCAATGACTACCTGACCGCCAAAGGGCGTTCGGGCTACTATGTATCCGAAAACGCGCCGGTCCCGCCGAAATACACGCCCGTCCCGCGCAGCGAAGAGACGGTCGACTGGGACAACGCGCTGGCCCGGCGGTTCTCGGGCGGCAATGTGCTGACCAAACCTCAGGACTGGCGCAACTACAAATACCCGTTCATCTACGGGCAGGCCGACAGGACACTGTTTGACCACGCGAACTGGCGACTTTGCGCGGTTCGGGCGCTGGGACACAAGGATTTCGAGTCCCTTACGACTGACTACGCTGATCAGGACGATCCTCTGCTGGTCGAGTTTATTGCCCGCCACACCCTGCCACGCCGAGGCATCACCGCCCGCCCCGAAGAGATCCTGATCACGCTGGGCGCGCAGAACGCGTTGTGGCTGGCCTCGCGCATTCTTTTGAAAAGAGGGCGCACCGCGGCAATCGAAGACCCCTGCTACTACGCTCTGCGTGAGCTGCTAAGCCATTCGGATTGCACCATGGCCCCAATCCGCGTTGATGGCGACGGGCTGCCGCCCGGGGCTTTGCCAGACTACACCGATGTTATCTTTACCACCCCCAGCCACCAAAGCCCCACAACGGCCACCATGCCCGTCAGCCGCAGAACCGCCCTCTTGGAACGCGCGTCCGCGCTGAACGCCATGATTGTTGAGGACGACTACGAGTTCGAGATGGCCTATCTGGGCGCGCCTTCACCCGCGCTCAAGTCGATGGATCGCGACGGGCGAGTAATCTATGTGGGCAGCTTCTCTAAATCGCTATTTCCGGGGTTGCGTCTGGGCTACATGGTCGGGTCCGAGACCTTCATCCGCGAAGCCCGCGCGCTGCGGTCGCTCGTGTTGCGGCATCCTCCGGGGCATGTTCAGCGCACGGCGGCCTATTTCCTGTCACTCGGGCACTACGACGCTCAGATCAGGCGCATGTCTAACGCCCTGGCCCAACGGCGCGAGGCGTTGGACGAAGCCGTTCAGACCCATGCGCTGCAGGTCGCGGGGCGCGGCGTGCTCGGCGGGTCCTCCATATGGATGCAGGCCCCCGCGCATGTGGACACCGCGCAACTGGCCGCCACATTGCAGGCGCAAGGGGTGCATATCGAACCCGGCGCGCCCTTCTTTTCAGGGCCGAAGCCGCCTCGGAATTTCTACCGTCTTGGGTATTCCTCAATTGCGCCTGACCGTATCGAGGCCGGGGTGAAGCTGATCGCGGATGCGATCCGGGCCAGTTAACCCTCGGCTGGACGTATTCCGCCGCCTCATCTGGCCCTAACGCCATCCGCACCCATACGCCAAAACCGTATCAAAGGCCGGGCTGAACCCCCCGGCCAATTCACGCATTCAGTTTTGGAGAGCCACCGATGAAAATGACCACGGAAGAAGCCTTTGTTAAGGTTCTGCAGATGCACGGGATCGAGCATGCCTTTGGCATCATCGGTTCTGCCATGATGCCGATCTCGGATATTTTCGGGAAAGCTGGCATCACCTTCTGGGATTGCGCGCATGAAGGCTCTGGCGGCATGATGGCCGACGGCTACACCCGCGCCACCGGCAAAATGTCGATGATGATTGCGCAGAACGGCCCCGGCATCACCAACTTTGTTACCGCCGTCAAAACCGCCTACTGGAACCACACCCCGCTGCTGCTGGTCACTCCTCAGGCCGCGAACAAGACCATGGGCCAGGGCGGTTTCCAGGAAATGGAACAGATGCGGATGTTCGCAGACTGCGTCTGCTATCAGGAGGAAGTGCGCGACCCGTCGCGTATGGCGGAAGTTCTTAGCCGCGTGATCACCAAAGCCAAGCGCGCCTCAGCCCCGGCACAAATCAACGTGCCCCGTGACTTCTTCACTCAGGTCGTCGATATCGAACTGCCTGCCGTGGTCGAATTCGAACTGCCTTCGGGCGGCGCCTCTGCCGTGACCGAAGCCGCCGCTCTGCTGTCCGATGCCAAGAACCCGGTCATTCTGAACGGTGCTGGCACGGTGCTGTCAGCAGGTGGCATCGAAGCGTCAAAAGAACTGGCCGAGCGTCTGGACGCCCCAGTGTGCGTTGGCTACCAGCACAACGACGCTTTCCCCGGCTCGCACCCGCTGTTTGCCGGCCCTCTGGGTTACAACGGCTCGAAGGCTGCGATGGAGCTGATCAAGGAAGCGGACGTTGTTCTGTGCCTTGGCACCCGTCTGAACCCGTTCTCGACCCTGCCCGGATACGGTATGGAATACTGGCCGACCGAAGCAAAAATCATTCAGGTCGACATCAACCCAGACCGCATCGGCCTGACCAAGAAAGTCTCCGTTGGTATCGTTGGCGACGCAGCCACCGTTGCAACCAGCATCCTGGCACAGCTTTCGGGCACTGCGGGCGATGAAGGCCGCGATGCGCGTAAGGCGAAAATCGCTGAAACCAAGTCGCGTTGGGCGCAGGAACTGACCTCTATGGACCACGAGCAGGACGACCCGGGCACCACCTGGAACGAACGCGCCCGTGCAGCCAAGCCGGACTGGATGAGCCCGCGCATGGCGTGGCGTGCGATTCAGTCCGCACTGCCGAAAGAGGCGATCATCTCGTCCGACATCGGCAACAACTGCGCCATCGGCAACGCTTACCCCTCATTTGAAGAAGGTCGAAAATATCTGGCCCCTGGCCTGTTCGGCCCCTGTGGATATGGTCTGCCGTCGGTGATCGGCGCCAAGATCGGCTGCCCGGATGTGCCCGTTGTTGGTTTCTCGGGCGACGGTGCCTTTGGCATCGCCGTAACCGAGCTGACGGCGATCGGACGTGAGGAATGGCCCGCCGTGACCCAGATCGTCTTCCGCAACTACCAGTGGGGTGCGGAAAAGCGGAACTCGACCCTTTGGTTCGACGACAACTTCGTCGGCACCGAGTTGGATACCAAGGTCTCTTACGCCGGTATCGCAGAGGCCTGTGGCCTGAAAGGCGTTGTCGCACGTACGCAGGACGAACTGACAGCGGCTCTGAACCAGGCCATCGAAGACCAGAAGAACGGTATCACCACCTTGATCGAAGCCATGATCAATCAAGAACTGGGTGAGCCGTTCCGCCGCGACGCGATGAAAAAGCCGGTTGCGGTTGCGGGTATCGAAGCAGCAGACATGAAGCCGCAAGTCGAGGCCTGATCGCGGTGAAGCCCCTACATCAAATTCTCGGGGCTGCGACCAGTTCCAAAAAGATCATCGCCCTTGCTGAGGGCGATGATCCACGTGTTGTAGAAGGTGCGTTGAAAGCACGTGCCGAAGATGCAGCCGATATTATCCTTGTCGGCGATCAGACCAAAGTTGCCTCTTTGCTGGCTGAAAAAGGCGGAACCGATGTAGCCGGGATAGACATTCACGATCCGGCAACTTCGCCCCACTTGGATCGCTTTGCCGATGCCTATTTCGAACTGCGCAAACACAAAGGCGTAACGCCTGAGACTGCGAAGTCGCTGGTCCAAAACCGTCTGAACTACGCCGCCATGTTGGTCCATCTCGGGCTGGCTGACGGCACGGTCGGCGGTGCTGTGGAAACCACTTCGGACACTGTTCGTGCCGCTTTGCAGATCATCGGCAAAGCACCTGACGCCCATATGGTGTCTAGTTTCTTTCTGATGATCTATGACCGCGACCATCACACAGTTCAGGGCGCCCATATTTTCGCCGACTGCGGATTGGTCGTTGATCCGAACGAACGCGAGTTGGCTGAGATCGCTCAGGCCTCTGCTGCGTCCTATCTTACACTCACCGGAAAAGAGCCTCGTGTTGCGATGCTGTCTTTCTCGACGAGCGGCAGTGCCAGCCATCCGAAAGTGTCCAAGGTGGTTGAGGCTACACAAATTGCCAAAACCGCTAAGCCGGACCTGATCATCGACGGAGAGTTGCAGTTCGACGCGGCCTATGTGCCAGAGGTCGCCAGTAAAAAGGCCAAGAATTCGCCACTGGAAGGGAAAGCAAACGTGTTTGTCTTCCCCAACCTCGATGCGGGCAACCTAGGGTATAAGATCGCCCAACGCATTGGCGGGGCCGAGGCCATTGGGCCCGTTCTACAAGGCTTGGCCAAACCCGCAAACGACCTCTCGCGCGGCTGTTCTTCGGACGATGTGCTGCACATGATCGCCGTGACCGCCGTGCAGGCACAACAAGTGGGTTCATCGCAAGAGCCAGCTCATCCAGCTACTGCATAACCTCTGCGGCTTTGCCGCTTAACTATAAACGTGTTCAAGAAAGATCAACGAACCGATGCTGGGTAAGACTGAACTCAAAAGCTCCTTCGGCGCGGATGTCGCCCAGACGGCTCGAACATTGTTCCCCGGGGTTATGGTGGCAATCACTGTTGCTGTAACGGCAAAATTCCTGTCGGAGCATTACGCGACCCCAGCCATGCTGATGGCCTTGCTGCTTGGCATCGCGCTCAGTTTTCTGGGCGAAGACGGAAAAACCGTCCCCGGCATTGGTTTTGCAGCCAGATCCCTGCTGCGCCTTGGCGTGGCGCTTTTGGGTGTGCGTATCTCGATGACGCTGATGATGGGATTGGGTTGGGACCTGATCGCCCTTGTGGTTGGCGGCGTATTGGCCACCATTGGATTCGGCCTTTTGATCGCACGGTTCTTTGGTCACAAATGGCGCTTTGCATTCCTGACGGCGGGCTCTGTCGCCATCTGCGGCGCGTCTGCGGCAATGGCGATCAGCGCCATCCTGCCCAAGGACGAACGATCCGAAGAACGCCTGATTTTTACCGTTCTGGGCGTCACCGTCCTGTCGACCATCGCCATGATCGCCTATCCGATTCTGGTGCGCACGCTGGGCATGGATGACGTGGCAGGCGGCGTATTTCTGGGTGGCACGATCCACGACGTGGCACAGGTTGTCGGCGCGGGGTTCTCAATCTCGGAACAAACCGGCGACACCGCCACGCTGGTCAAACTGTTCCGCGTGGCGATGCTGGCCCCGGTGGTTCTGGTCGCCTCGCTGATCATCCGCAGCGTCACCGACATGGACGAAGCAGGCAAGCGCCCTCCGATCCTGCCCGGCTTTGTGATCGGGTTTCTGGTGCTGGCTGCGGCCAGCTCATTCGGCCTGATCCCGCCCTTCCTGTCCGAGTTGCTGAGCCAGACCTCCCGCTGGTTGCTTCTGATCGCGATCGCGGCGGTTGGAATGAAGACGAACCTGAAACAAATCCTATCGGTCGGAGGCGCAGCCATCGCCCTGATCGTCGTGGAAACTCTTTTTATTGCAGGAATTATCCTCGCCGGACTAACATTCCTAACCTGACCCGCCGCCCCGACATAAGGACGCCAGATGACAATCCAGCAACCGAAGATCGACACCAGCCCGAAAGTCTCGGACGAGATCCGGCGCACCACCTGCTATATGTGCGCCTGTCGCTGCGGCATTAATGTTCACATGAAGGACGGAAAGGTTGCCTATATCGAAGGCAACCGCGACCATCCAGTCAACAAAGGCGTGCTTTGCGCCAAGGGCAGCGCCGGCATCATGCAGGTCAACGCGCCCTCGCGTCTACGCAAGCCTCTGCGGCGCGTCGGTCCACGCGGCTCGGGCGAGTTCCGCGAGATAGAATGGGACGAGGCGATCAGCACCGCCGTCGGTTGGCTGAACGAGCTGCACGAGACTGCCCCGCACAAGCTGGCCTTCTTCACCGGCCGCGACCAGAGTCAGAGCTTCACAAGCTTCTGGGCACAGAATTTCGGTACGCCCAATTATGCAGCCCATGGCGGGTTCTGCTCGGTCAACATGGCAGCGGGCGGCATCTACACAATGGGCGGCGCGTTTTGGGAGTTCGGCCAGCCCGATTGGGACCACACCAAGCTGTTCATGCTGTTCGGCGTGGCGGAAGACCACGACAGTAACCCGATCAAGATGGGCATCGGCAAGATCAAGGCGCGTGGCGCGCGGGTGATCGGGGTGAACCCGATCCGCTCGGGCTACAACGCGGTGGCTGACGATTGGGTCGGGATCACGCCGGGCACCGATGGGCTTTTCATCCTGTCGCTGATCCATGTGCTGATGAAGGCTGGCAAGATCGACCTCGACTACCTTGCCCGCTACACCAACGCGCCGGTTCTGGTGAATGCTTCTGACGGCCCGGAGAAGGGCCTGTTCCTGCGCGATGCAGACGGAAAGCCTTTGGTGATCGACCGTGTGACCGGTGAGCCGACCGCCTTTGACAAACCCGGCGTGCGCCCGGATCTGTCCGCCACCTACGACAAAGATGGCGTAACTCACCGACCGGTCTTCCATCAGATGGCCGAGAAATACCTCTCGGACGATCACGCCCCCGAACAGGTGGCCGAGCGCTGTGGTATTCCGGCCCAGAAAATCCGCGCCATCGCCGCCGAAATCGCCCGCGTCGCCTTTGATGAGGCCATCGAGCTTGACCAGGAATGGACCGATTTCCGCGGCGAAAAGCACTCCAAAATGACAGGCCGCCCGGTCAGCTTCCACGCCATGCGCGGAATCTCGGCCCATGCCAACGGCTTCCAGACCTGTCGCGCGCTGCATGTGCTGCAGATCCTGCTGGGTACGGTCGAGGTTCCCGGCGGCTTTCGCTTCAAACCGCCCTACCCCAAACCCGTCGAGGCGCACCCGACGCCACACGGAGACCGCCGCCCGGGCCGCCCGCTGGAAGGCCCTCACCTTGGCTTCCCGCGCGGCCCCGAGGACCTGCTGCTAGACGAAGACGGCACCGCTCAGCGTATCGACAAAGCCTTTACGTGGGAAAACCCGATGTCAGCCCACGGGCTGATGCATATGGTGATCTCGAACGCCGCCGCAGGCGATCCCTACAAGATCGACACGTTGTTCATGTATATGGCGAATATGTCTTGGAACTCCTCCATGAACACTAAAGGTGTGATGGAGATGCTGTCGGCCAAGACCGAAGATGGCAAATACGTCATCCCGCATATCATCTACTCGGATGCCTATTCCTCGGAAATGGTCGCCTACGCCGACCTGATCCTACCAGATACGACCTATCTGGAACGGCACGACTGTATCTCGCTGCTGGATCGCCCGATCTGCGAGGCCGACGCCGCCGCCGATGCCATCCGCTGGCCAGTTGTCGAACCCGACCGCGACGTGCGCGGGTTCCAGTCGGTTCTGATCCAACTCGCCAACCGCATGAGCCTGCCTGGCTTTACCAACGAAGACGGCACACCCAAGTGGAAGGACTATGCCGACTATATCGTCAATCACCAGCGCAAGCCGGGCATCGGCCCTCTGGCCGGGTTCCGGGGCGAGGACGGCTCCAAGGAAGGCCGCGGAGAGGTCAACCCGGACCAACTGAACCGCTATATCGACAACGGAGGCTTCTACGTCGCGCATATCCCCGAAGGCGCGGATTATTACAAACCTTGGAACGCCGCCTATCAGGATTGGGCCGTTGGAATGGGTCTTTATGACAGCCCGCAGCCCTACCTGTTTCAGCTGTACTCTGAGCCGATGCGCAAATTCCAACTGGCTGCCGAAGGGCACGGACCGAACCAGCCCCCCGACCACTTGCGACAACGCATCAAGGATGCCATGGACCCACTGCCCATTTGGTACGAGACCGACCAGCAAGGCAACGAGGGCTTCACCGTCAACGCTCTTACTCAGCGCCCCATGGCGATGTATCACAGCTGGGGCACCCAAAACGCGTGGCTAAGGCAACTGCACGGGCGCAACCCGCTCTACGTCCCCACCAAGCTGATGCGCGAACACGGGCTGCAAGACGGCGACTGGGCCAAGGTTACCTCTCCTCACGGCGAGATCACCGTACTCGTGATGGAAATGGCCGCGCTGAATGAAAACACCGTCTGGACATGGAACGCCATCGGCAAACGCAAAGGCGCATGGGCTTTGCAGGAAGACGCGCCTGAGGCGACCAAGGGTTTCCTGCTCAACCACCTGATCCACGAATTGCTACCGCCTAAGGGCGACGGTATGCGATGGGCCAACTCGGACCCGATCACCGGCCAGGCCGCATGGTTCGACCTGAAAGTCAGGATCGAAAAGGCCGCCCCTCCGGCGGATACCGAAAGCCAACCCGAATTCGCCCCGATCAATTCTCCCGTCGGCACCGGCCCGAAGGATATTGCGTGGAAGGTAGGCAAATGATCCAATCTTCATCTGGCCAAAAATATCTCGGGGGTGAATTGAGCCGAAGGCTCAAGAGGGGGCTGGCCCCCTGCCCCGCCCACCAAAGCCGAGGTTCCCTGACATGACGCAACTCCCCCAATCTACCGAACGCAAAATGGGCCTCGTCATCGACCTCGACACCTGTGTCGGGTGCCACGCCTGCGTGATTTCCTGCAAAGGCTGGAACACCGAA
This sequence comes from Ruegeria sp. C8, assembly GCF_056537565.1. Taxonomy (NCBI): domain Bacteria; kingdom Pseudomonadati; phylum Pseudomonadota; class Alphaproteobacteria; order Rhodobacterales; family Roseobacteraceae; genus Ruegeria; species Ruegeria sp. C8. Next base: position 252,547 of record NZ_JBQFRV010000005.1, on the reverse strand, counting down.
AACTACGGCGCACCCTTGTCTGATCAGGATGCCTATGGCGGCAACCCTTCGGGCACATTCCTGAACCGTGTGCACTCCTACGAGGTCACACCGACCGAGGGCCCCGCCCAACTGATCCACTTCCCCAAATCCTGCCTGCATTGCGAAGACGCTCCCTGCGTCACGGTCTGCCCAACCGGGGCCAGCTACAAACGGGTCGAGGATGGGATCGTTTTGGTCAACGAAAGCGACTGCATCGGTTGCGGCCTCTGCGCCTGGTCCTGCCCTTATGGCGCGCGGGAAATGGACATGGCCGAGGGCGTGATGAAGAAATGCACTCTTTGCGTCGATCGCATCTACAACGAAAACCTGCCCGAAGTAGATCGTGTTCCGTCCTGCGTCCGCACCTGCCCGGCCGGTGCCCGCCATTTCGGGGACCTCGGCGATCCAGACAGCGATGTCAGCAAGCTGGTCGCTGAACGGGACGGCATGGACCTGATGCCCGAAATGGGCACCAAGCCCGTCAACAAATACCTGCCGCCCCGCCCCAAGGATCAGATCGAGGACCAGATCGACATTCTGGCCCCACTGCTGGCCCCCGTCGCGGAAGAGCCCAAAGGGTTCCTCGGCTGGCTCGACAAAACTCTGGAGAAGCTCTGATGCATCCGGCCCCTTCCGTTATCATCTTCACCACACTGTCCGGCCTCGGCTTTGGACTGCTGTTCTTCCTGGGCCTTGGCATGCCCGAGGTTACAGGCTGGGTCGCCTTTGTATTTTTCCTGATTGCCTACGGGCTGGCTGTTGGCGGGTTGCTTGCATCGACCTTCCACCTCGGTCACCCAGAACGGGCGTGGAAAGCGTTCACGCAATGGCGCTCTAGCTGGCTCAGCCGCGAGGGCTGGTGCGCGGTGATCGCACTGGTCCTAATGGGCCTATTCGCAATCGGTTCAGTTTTCATGGGCGAACGCTGGAGCCTTTTGGGTTGGCTCGGCGCGTTGTTCTCGCTGGCCACGGTGTTCACCACATCAATGATCTACACCCAACTCAAGACGATCCCCCGTTGGAACATGAAACTGACACCGGCCATGTTCCTCAGCTTCAGCCTGGCCGGTGGGGCCTTGATGGCCGGGCAGACCTCGGTCGCTCTACCCTTGCTGTTGATCGCTGCTCTGGTGCAGATTCTGTACTGGCGTCAGGGGGGCAAGGCGCTTGCCAGTTCGGGGACTGACCTTGGGACAGCAACAGGGTTGGGTCAGCGCGGGTCGGTGCGGGCGTTTGAGCCTCCGCATACCGGGACCAACTACTTGCTACGCGAGTTCGTCCACGTGGTTGGCCGCAAACATGCCGAGAAGCTGCGGATCATCTCGTTTCTGTTGGCTTTTGTTCTGCCCGTCGTCTTCATCGCGATCCCATTGGAAGGGTTCGCACTAAAACACCTTCTTGCGCTGCTGGCCGTGGTTTCGCACTTGGCTGGGGTTGCCGCGTCACGCTGGCTGTTCTTCGCGCAGGCGGAGCATGTTGTCGGGCTCTACTACGGCAAGCGGTGAGAACCTTTGCAACACACAAAAAAGGGCGGCGCTCGATATTCGAGGCCGCCCTTTTCATTAGAAAGTCTAATTTAGATCAGACCTGCATGCGCCATCGCGGCTTCGATCGCAGTCTTGGTGCTGTCTTCCAGTTCGGTCAAAGGCGAACGAACTTCGGTGCTGCACAGGCCCAGTTTGCTCAGCGCGTATTTCGCGCCGACCAGGCCGGGCTCGATGAAGATGGCTTCGTGCAGAGGCATCAGGCGGTCCTGATAGTCCAGAGCCTTGGCATAGTCGCCCGCCAGCGTGGCCTGTTGGAACTCAGCGCAAAGTTTCGGAGCCACGTTGGCCGTGACCGAGATACAGCCTACCCCGCCATGCGCGTTGAAGCCCAGCGCGGTGGCGTCTTCGCCCGACAGCTGACAGAAGTCGGCGCCACAGCTTGCGCGCTGCTGGCTGACGCGCGCCAGATCGCCCGTCGCGTCTTTGACACCGACAATCCGTGGCAGTTTTGCCAGTTCACCCATGGTCGCAGGGGTCATGTCGATGACCGAACGGCCCGGGATGTTGTAGATGATGATCGGAATCTCGGCGCAATCGTGCAGGGCGCGGAAATGGGCCAACAGACCTTTCTGGGTCGGCTTGTTATAATATGGTGTGACCACCAGTGCCGCATTGGCCCCGACATTCTTGGCAAACTGGACGAATCGAACTGCCTCGACCGTGTTGTTCGAACCTGCGCCCGCAATCACCGGCACCCGACCTGCGGCAGCTTTGACCACTTCGGCTACGACGGTTTCGTGCTCTTCGTGGCTTAGTGTCGGGCTTTCGCCAGTGGTGCCTACGGGAACCAGACCAGTTGAGCCTTCCATTATCTGCCACTCTACCAAGTGTTTGAGCGTATCCAGGTCCAACTCGCCGTTGCTGAACGGGGTGACGAGGGCTGGCATTGAGCCTTTGAACATGGGTCGCGCTCCTTGAAGTGCGGTTGCAGTATTTGCGCCATCCTCGCTCACGTTTTTGGCTTTGTGAGTTGATACTGGCGGCGCAAGGTTTATCCTGAATGGCTCTATCCTCGGTTGGTTGGGAAATGCAAGGGATGACACGCGTTCTGGCCTTTTTGGCAACAGTGATTCTGTGTTTTGGGATGCAGGCAAGCGTCGCGCGGGCCGATGCTGCCGGTGATCTGCGCGCCGGGCTGGCCGAAATGCGCAAAGGTGACTGGAACGAAGCGCTAGCGGTTTCTGGCGCACGCGGCTCGGTTACGCGTGACATCATCGTGTGGCACTGGCTGCGAGAGGGCTTTGGTAGCTCAGGCGATGTTCTCGTGTTTCTGGAACGTCGCCCCGACTGGCCCGGACTGGCCTGGTTGCGCCGCAAGAGCGAGCCGGCCTTTACCGGGGCCGATCCGGATCGGGTGGTGAACTTCTATGCCGACCAGCCGCCGCAAACGGCCGAAGGCGCGCTGAACTATGCCGTTGCCCTGAAAGCCAAGGGCCGGATTGGGGACGCCGAGGCCGATATCGTAACGGCCTGGCGCACCATGCCCATGGGCTCGGGCTTGCAGAAGGATTATCTTGAGAATTTCGGCAAGTTGCTAAAACCGCACCACACTGCCCGACTGGATCGGATGCTGTGGGACAATCATCTGGTCAGCGCCGGGCGTATGCTGCCTCTGGTCAGCGCCGATCAGCGCAAGCTGGCGGAAGCCCGAATTGCCCTGCAAAAACGCGAACCGGGCGTGGACGGCAAGATTTCCGCCGTACCCAAGGCTCTGGCAGGGTCTCCGGGACTGGCTTTTGATCGCTTTGTCTGGCGCGACAAGAAAGAGTTGGACGACAGCGCCATTGATCTGATGTTGGCGCGCTCAACTGGCCCAGACGCCCTGGGTGAGCCCGACAAATGGGCCGAGGGGCGACGCCGACTGGCCCGGCTTGAGATGCGGCAGGGCAGTGCGGCCCGTGCCTATGAAGTCGCCGCCAACCACCACATGACGCCCGAGATGGGCTATGGATACGCCGATCTGGAATGGCTGGCCGGGTTTTTGGCTTTGCGCAAACTGAACGACCCCGCGACGGCGGTTCGGCATTTCCAGAACTTCGAAGGCGCAGTGAAGTCTCCGATATCACGTGGCCGCGCTGGCTATTGGCTGGGTCGCGCCTACGCGGCACAAGGGGATGCTGAGAAAGCCTATGACGCTTATGCAATGGGTGCAGATTATCAGACGTCTTTCTACGGCATTCTGGCAGCCGAGCAGATCGGGCGACCGTTTGACAGCACCCTCGCCAACCCGCCCCGCGCCGCGCATTGGCGGCAAGCCGAATTTGCGAACTCCAGCGTGTTGGAGGCCGGTCTGCTACTGCTCAAGGCAGGGGAGGATAATCTCTCTGAACGGTTTTTGACCCATTTGGTCGAAAGCCTCGATACAGCGCAAGCCAATCAACTGGGCGATCTGGTCATCGAGTTGAAAGAGCCACATCTGGCCGTGATGATCGCCAAACGCGCCGCGACCACAGGAACGGTTCTGCCCGCAGCCTATTACCCCGTGCATCCGGTCGCAGATATCGGCCTGCCGATGGCCAAAGAGATGACCTTGGCCATTGCTCGGCGTGAAAGCGAATTTGATCCGGTGGTGATCAGCGGCGCAGGCGCGCGCGGCTTGATGCAAGTGATGCCAGCGACGGCCAAACTGGTCGCTCAGGAGCTGGGGATCCTCAGCGGGCATCAGACCGGGCGGCTGACCACGGACTGGGAATACAATGCCAAGCTGGGGGCCAACTACCTGTCCAGCCTTGCGTCGGATTTCAACGGCAATGTGGTCATGATGGCTGCCGGGTACAACGCCGGACCCCGGCGGCCGATCTCATGGATGGAGCGCTATGGCGACCCCCGCGCCGGTGAGGTGGATGTGGTCGACTGGATCGAGACCATCCCCTTCAGCGAAACGCGCAACTATGTGATGCGCGTGACCGAAAGCCTGCCGGTCTACCGCGCTCGATTGGGCAAACCCGCCCTGCCCGTGCCCTTCTCACAGGAGCTGACCGGGTCAACCCTTGCGGCGTTCGCGCCATAGGGTGAACAGCCCCGCAGCAACAACCAGCCCTGCGCCGACAACAACTTCGGGGCGCAGGACCTCGTTGAAGATTGCGATGCCAAGGATCGCCACCCAGACCAGATGGAGGTAGGCAAAGGGCTGCACCGCACTGGCCTCGGCCGCCTCATAGCACTTGATCAGTAGCCAATGGCCAAAGGCACCGCTGACACAGAGCGTTGCCATCCAGGCCCAATCTGCCTTTGCCATCGGCTCCCAGAACCACATGCCGACCAGCGTCATGGCAACGGCTCCGCTGACGCCGGTCCAGAAAAAGCTGGTGGCGGCGCTGTCTCGACGCGCGGCATAGCGGGTGAGCAGCGAATAAACCGCAAACAGAAAGGCCGAGATCAGCGGAATGATCGCCCACGGGTTAAACACGCCGACCCCCGGTTGCAGGATGATTAGCACGCCGACGCAGCCGACCCCGATCGCCGTCCAGCGTCGCCAACCCACGCTTTCACCCAGAACCGGGCCGCTGAGGGCCGCGACCAAAAGGGGGTAGCAAATAAAGACCGCCATACTGTTTATCAGACCCAGCTTGGTGAAGCCGAAAACGGCGACACAGATCTCAGTCACCAGCAGAACACCACGAAAGATCTGGAGTTTCGGCTGATCGGTGCGCGCCGCAGCCTTCAAGCCACCCGGAGCGCGCGCCGCCAATGCGATGACAAAAGCCGCGAAGAACCAATAGCGGACCATCACCACCATATAGGTGTTATACGTCCCCGCCAGATGGCGCGAGATCCCGTCCTGCAAGGCGAAAACCACTGTCGAGGCGACCATCAGCGCGATCCCGGCCGAGATATTGTTCTGCTGCGTCACGCCTTTACCGCCCGTGTCATATGCCGTTTGCGACCGTATCCGGGCGCGCGGGTGACTGCGAAACCGGCCTCTTCCAACCCGCGACGGACAAAACCTGCTGCGGTGTAGGTGGCCGCGGTGCCGCCCGGTGTCGTGTGATCGGATACCTGCTGCATCAGATCCGCGCCCCAGAGTTCGGGGTTTTTGGCGGGCGAGAAGCCGTCCAGAAACCACGCATCGGCCTTGCCGATCCAGCCCGGCAGCGCTTGGCGAGCGTCGCCCTCGATCACCTCAAGGTGCAGCGTGTCGAACTGACAGGATCCGCCGCGCCATTGCGACAGGAAGCGGTCGGTCCAAGGTTGCAATTCGGGGAAAGCGGCCAAGGCGCGCGCCATATCCTCGGGGGCCATGGGGAAGGCCTCAAAACTGGTGAATCGCAGCGGGGTGGTCTGGCCCGCGGCCTCCCACGTGGACCAGACAGTCAGCAGGTTGAGGCCGGTGCCAAAGCCCAGTTCGGCAATATGAAACCCCGGAGCAAAGCGTGCGGGCAGATCGTTACCCGACAGAAAGACATGCCGCGTCTCCTCCAACCCGTTCTGCAACGAGAAATAGGGGTCATCGAACTGGTCCGAAACCGGAATCCGGTCCTCTCTCCATGTCAATTCGGCGTGCTGGTCTGCCATCGGGGAATCCTGTAGCTAAGCGGCGCGACACTGAACAAGGAAGAGGGGTTTGGCAATGGTCGATGTGACGGTACGCGGCGCGGGCATTTTTGGCCTGTCCATCGCCTGGACCTGCGCCCGGCGCGGCGCAAAGGTGCAGGTTGTCGATCCCTTTGGCCCCGGCGCGGGCTCCAGCGGAGGGTTGGTCGGCGCCCTGGCCCCGCATGTGCCCGAGAACTGGAATGCCAAGAAAGCTTTTCAGTTCGATAGCCTGATCATGGCCGAACCCTTTTGGGCGCAGGTCGAAGCGACCGGAGGGGTCTCAGCCGGTTATGGGCGTCTGGGACGTCTGCAACCGATCATGGATGAGCGCAGCCTGCAGCTGGCGCACCAACGGCATGCCACCGCGCAAGAGCTCTGGCAAGGCCAGGCCGAGTGGCAGGTGCTATCCACGACGGAGGCAGGCCAATGGTGCCCGCCCAGCCCGACCGGCTATGTCATCCACGACACCCTGACCGCGCGGATGCACCCGCGCAGGGCCTGTGCCGCGCTGGTTGCGGCGCTCTCGGTCATGGGGGTTGAGGTGGTCGCTGAGGCCCCCGACAAGGGCCACGTTCTACATGCAACAGGTGTCGCCGGATTGCAGGAGCTCAGCCAGAGCTTCGGGAAAACTGTTGGCAATGGCATCAAGGGACAGGCGGCCCTGCTGCGCTTTGATGCGGGCGAAGTGCCGCAGCTTTTCGCAGATGCGATCCATATCGTTCCGCATGCAGACGGAACGCTCGCCATCGGCTCGACCTCTGAGCGAGACTATGATGATCCGACCAGCACTGACGACGCGCTTAACAATTTGATCGACCGCGCCACCCGCGCCGTTCCCGTGCTGCACGGAGCCGAGGTGATCGAGCGTTGGGCCGGCGTTCGCCCCCGCAGCAAAAGCCGCGCTCCGATGCTGGGTACACACCCGCTGCACGACGGTCAGTTCATCGCCAATGGCGGCTTCAAGATCGGCTTCGGCATGGCCCCGAAAGTGGCCGAGGTGATGGCGGACCTCATGCTGGACGGTCGCGATGTAATCCCCGACGATTTTCGGCCCGAAGCATCACTCTGACCGCGCTTCTGCCTGCATGCACTGCCGCCCATCGGGGCCTCGAACCCACAGGTCCGGCCCGTTGCGGCAGAGTGTGGCCGTCTCAAAGTGCAAAAGCGGCGCGGTTGCCCGGAACGAAAAGCGCGTCAGCGGGCCGATCATCTCCTCCGCAAACAACATAAGCAACTGCGCCAATAGCGGCCCGTGTACGACCAGCCCGCCATACCCTTCGACATCGCGCGCATAGTCCAGATCGTAGTGGATCCGGTGGCCATTGAAGGTAAGTGCGGAGTATCGGAACAACAGGGTGCTGTCGAAGCGCACCTCGCGGCGCTCAGTTTCGTCACGTCGCGCCATGGGCGGCGTTGGCTTCACCTCGTCCAGAGCGGGATCTTCACGATAGACCAGATCCTGCCATTCGGTGACGCAGAGCGCACCATCCTGCCAGATCTCATGCTTGAGCGTGACAAACCCCAACGGCCCAGTGCGCCCGGTTTTTCGGCTCTGCTTCTCGAGAACGGAATGCCGCTGTGCCTCTGCGCCTGCCCGCAAGGGGGTATGGAAGTGCAACCGCCCCCCGGCCCACATCCGGCGCGGCAGGCCCATGTCCGGGATCAGATCAATCCCGACCCGAGGGTGCCCATCGCGCCCCAAATCAGACGGCGCGCGCGGGGACCAGAAATAAAGCTGATGAAAGAACGGCGGCAACGCAGAACCGTCAGAGATCGTAGGCTCTAACCCCAGCGCAACCTGCAAGGCCGCTGCCCGGGCCGGGTCCATCACATCGCTTTGCCGATCCTCACGCATACCGTACCCGCCTAAAGACGCCCGACCTCAGCCCGTAGTTTTTGCATCAACGCATGTATGGTCTTTTCATAGCGCTCACTTGTCAGCCGTCCCACGTCGTCAAACGCGTTGGAGCTGTCGGCCAGATGGACCTCGGGGCCTTGCAGAATGCGCGGTTGGAACGGCACCAAATAGGCGCGAAGGACCATCTGGGCGCGCTCCCCTCCGGCCCGGCCCGCTGCGGCTGACATTACTGCAACCGGCTTGTCGGCCCAAGGTTTGCCCGACGTGCGGCTGACCCAGTCCAGCGCGTTTTTCAGCACGCCCGACGGCCCCTTGTTGTATTCCGGTGTGGATATAATCACCGCATCCGCTTGCGCGATCTGGTCGGCCAGCGTTTGCACGGCGGCTGGGATACCCTCACCCTCTTCCAGATCCCCATCATAGAGGGGCAGGTTCAGATCCGCTTCGACAAAGCTGGCAGGATCAAAAAGGCGAGCCGCCTCTCGCAGTAGTTTACGGTTTGTTGCTGACTGACGCAGGGAACCGGACAGGCCAAGAAGGGTCGGTTGGGACATTGCGGGAAACTCCGTTTCAGTGTTTCCCAATAGGTAGACCGAGACGCGCCCGATCCAAACCCCATTTCTTGCACAGATCGTGCGCAAAGGGGCAGCCCGAAGGCCGCCCGAAATGCACATAGGATTACGAGTTTGCGCTGGGTACGATCACGATCTCGACCCGGCGGTTCTGCGATTTGCCTTCCGGCGTTAGGTTTGAGGCAACCGGGTTATCTTCACCGCGCCCGATGGTGACGATCCGGCTGTAGTTCACACCGTTCGCCTGAAGGACGTCTGCAACCGCATTGGCGCGACGCTCGGACAGGCCTTGGTTGTACGAGGCCTCGCCGTCACTGTCGGTGTGACCGATGATTTGCACGTTGGAGTTCGGATAATTCACGAGGTTCTGACCAACCCGCACCAGATCGGCGCGCAAGGCCGGGCGGACCGTCGCACTGTCAGTGTCGAAGGTGATGTCATTGGGAACGGTCACAATCAGCCGGTCGCCCGAGTTGACAATGGTGATCCCGTCATTGGCCAGCTGCTGACGCAACTCTGCCGCCTGTTTATCAAGTTGGTTGCCGATCAGGCCTCCACCAGCCGCACCGATCGCACCGCCTGCTACCGCGCCCAAAAGAGGGTTCGAGTTGTTCGCGATTGCGCCGACACCAGCACCAACCAAACCACCCAAAACCGCGCCCTGCTTGGCATTCTGATTCGGATCGGAGGGCAGGTTCAACGTGCCCGGATCGGTACAGGCCGCCAGAGTCATGGCCGAGCATAGCCCGGTTGCCAGAAAAAACTTGGAAATCGTCATGGTATCACCTTCTGCTCGGGCACCCGTTGATCGGGTTTGCCTTGTTGCAGATCAGTATATCACGGCAGCGTTGCGCGGGCTCAAGCAACAAAGCGGTGAAGTCGGCGAATCCCCGCCCATACTTGTTCAGACGGTCTGCGCGGCCGGATCTTTGCCCTCCTGCTCGTTCCACAAATCCCGGAGCGAACTGCCTTGGCCACGGAAACTTTGGCCCGTGTCTTCACAGGCCCAGATACGGTCGGTCCGGAAATGCCGGAACCCGCCCCGCAGCTCGCACCACCCGGCCAGCATCGTGCATTCGATGTGGTAGATCAGAGCCACAGGCCGAATGACTCGCTCAGAGCGTTCGCCCGCACCGTTGACATAGGTGATGCGCAGTTTCTGCTCGGCCCGTATCGCTTCGCGGTAACTGGCCACAGGGATGCATCCTTTCGCGGGATCATCAACCGGCGCACCCCAGGTCGAGACCTGCAGCCAATCGGCAGGACAATGGAGCGCGTCGATCTTGTCACAGATGCGCCGCGCTGCCCGTTGCAGATGACTGTCACCGGTGCGCGCCAGCATCGATAGCCCGACCCACAGCGCCTCAACCTCTTCGGCGTCGAAATTCAACGGTGGCAGATCATAGCCGCGCCGCATCAGATAGCCAACGCCTGCCTCGCCCTCGATCGGCGTGCGCTGCGCCTGTAGCTCGGCGATATCACGGTAGACCGTGCGCGTGGAGACCTCGAGCTTTTCGGCCAGTTGATCGGCCGTCACGGGCGCATCTGCGGCCCTGAGCATCTGGATGATTTCGAACAACCGGGTCGAGCGGCTCATGTCGGGGTCTCCTGTCAAACTGCTGACAACCTAGCACATCCCCCTGACAAGGGGGTGTCAGGAGTGGTGCGCGAGATTGGGTCAGATTTCAAAAACCCGGAGGCCCAATATGCCCAGTCTAGACAACCATGTTCTGATGCACCTGAAACTTGAACGTTGGTCGCAGGATCACACCCTTCGCGCCTATGAGATCGAGCGTGAACTAGCCGCAGATCGACACCGCGCACAACCCGCGCGCCGCAAACGTTCGCGGCGGTTTTCCCTCGGGAACCTGAAACTGTTGTGGACCAACGTGGCCTGAACCTAGAAATCCGCCTTGGCACGAAACTTCATCGCCACGCCCCCTTCGGGGCTTTTCAGGCGCAGCTCTTCAGAATGCAGCATAAGGCGCGGGAAATCGCGCGCTGCGCCTTCGGCGTAAAACGGGTCACCCAGAATCGGGTGGCCCAAGGCCAGCATGTGAACGCGCAACTGATGCGAGCGGCCGGTTTTCGGAAACAGACGTACGCGCGTCGTATCACCTTCGTATTTGACAACACGCCAGTCAGTGACGGCTTGCTTGCCTGTATCATGACACACCATCTGACGCGGTCGGTTCGGCCAGTCGACGATGAGCGGCAGATCAACCGTGCCCGTCTTGGCCTCCAGCCGCCCCCAAACGCGCGCTATGTAGGTTTTACGGGTTTGGCGCTGCTCGAACTGCATGCTCAGGTTGCGTTGCGCGTGGGGTGTCTGCGCAAACACCATCACGCCCGAGGTATCCCTATCCAACCGATGCACCAACAGGGCCTGAGGGAACACCGCCTGCACGCGGGTCAGCAGGCAATCCGCCAAATGCGCACCTCGCCCCGGCACCGACAACAAGCCCGAGGGCTTGTTCACCACAATGAGTTGCGCATCTTCATGCAGCACATCCAGCGGTGTCTGGGGGGGATCGTAGGTCTCATTCATGCCCGCGTGCCTATCCCACAGCGCCACTTCCCGCAACGTCGTCCTTGCGCGCGGCACGCGTATCGTGAACCGTTGAGGCAAAAGGGGAGAGGTCATGCATCCAACAATCGAACGCATGCAAGAGGTTGTCGCCAAAGGGGACGAAGACCTCATTCACGCGCTTTTGGCCGAGGACGTCCGCTTCATGCCGCCCACCTACTACAGCACATGGACCGGCCGCGCGCCGGTCGCGGCCGTGTTGGGCCATGTGGGCAAGGTATTTGCCGACTTCCGCTATCGACGGATCATGGGCAGTGGCAATGACTGGGCGCTGGAGTTTCAATGCAAGGTCGGAGATCTGGATGCGGTTGGCGTGGACCTGATCACACTGAACGACGACGGATTGATCCAGCAATTTGAAGTCGTCATGCGCCCTCACAAGACCATCGGCGCCCTGCGTGAGGCGATGATGGCCCGTGTGATGACCGACCCGCGGTTTCTGGAATTCAAATCCGCCCTAAGCTGATCATGTCAAATCCGCTTGCCGCCGATCAGATTCTGCGTGTGCCCCTTCTGCCGGTTCTGGCGGCGCAGGGATTGGCTGTGCGCCGCAAGGCCCAGCTGCTGCCGGAACCAATCGGTCCACGCGAAGGGCGAACGGGCCGTGGGCCTCGCCTGCGCCTGTTGATTGCGGGCGACAGTTCTGCCGCCGGCGTAGGCGCGGGCACGCAAGAACAGGCGCTGTCAGGCCATTTGGTCAAACACTTGGCGCGGCATCACTCGGTCGAATGGCGGTTGGAGGCAACAACCGGACACACGACACGAGACACGCTTGAGAGGTTGCAAGCGATTGATGGCACATTCGATGCGGTTGTGACAGCGCTCGGCGTAAACGACGTGACCCGAGGCGTGACCTACAAACGCTTCGTCGAACGGCAAAACCAGTTGGCCAGGATATTGACCCAACACCTCGGCGCGCGACGCGTTGTGGCGACAGCAGTGCCGCAGATGAACCGCTTTCCGTCCCTGCCCCATCCCTTGGCTTGGGTTTTGGGTCGACAATCCGCGCGCCTGGATCGGGGTCTGCAACAGGTCGTTGCCGCCCATCCGCAACTCCGACACTTGTCACTGGATTTACCGGATGATCCCGCTCTGGCGGCGCCGGATGGATACCACCCCAGCCCCAAAACCTACGCGATTTGGGCCGAAAGCGCAGCGCGGCTTCTCCTTCAGGCCTGAGCCCGCGCCTGCCGGATCATCGGGATCGAATACACCACAAGCGCTGCCCAGATCAGAGGGAAGGCAATCATGCGGCCGCGGTCAATCTGTTCTCCGAACACGGCGACTGCGGTGATGAAGATCATGGTGGGCGCGATGTATTGCAGGATACCCATCGTCGACAGCCTGACGAGCTTGGCCCCATTGGCATAGACCAGCAACGGCACCGCCGTCACGACACCAGCGCAGGACAGCAAGAGAGTATCCGAGGCCAACATCCCGAAGTGCCCAGTTCCCTGAACACCCAGCCACGTCACATAGGCGATTGCGGGGATCAAAAGGATAAGAACCTCAAGCAGAAATCCCTGATTGGGACCAATCGGCAGAGACCTTTTGAAGAAGGCATAGAAACCCCAACTCACCATCAAACCCAGCGCCGCCCAAGGCAGACGCCCAGCCTCGACCACCAGAACCAAAACGCCCAAAGCCGCCAGACCGACAGCAACCAATTGCATGCGCGTCAGAGGTTCTCGCAGCAACACAGCGCCCAAGGCGATACTGAACAAAGGGTTGATATAATACCCGAGCGCCGCATCCAACGCATGGCCGGTTGAGATCGCCCAGACATAAATCGCCCAGTTCACCGAGATCAGCGCCGCCGTCAAAGCCGCCATTCCCAACATCTTGGGATTGCCCAACGCGGCCCTAAGGTCTCGGGTCCGCCCCAGAATGACCAGAAGAAGCCCTGCCACCGGCACCGACCAGATGACCCGATGCGCCACAACCTCAACCGGGCCAATATGGCTCAGCGCTTTCATATAGAGAGGCAGGAAACCCCACATGACATAGGCTGAAACCGCCAGTACAAACCCCTTTGGAGTGTCCGCGTTTTGTAAAGGTGAGGAGGCAGTCGCCACGGGAAATCTCCGACAAGTATCGGACCCATTTACGGCAGTTCCGGAAGGGTTGAAAACTCTGAAAACAGTGAAGTCGCACATAACGAATTGTGATGGGTCGACTTCGAAACCGCGCAATTTTGCGAGGCTCTGCCTCGCGCTCCGGGATATTTTTAGCCAGATGAAGACTGGATCCCCTGCTTCATCTGGCCCTAAGTATCTCAGGGGAGTCGCGGCTTACCGCGACGGGGGCAGAGCCCCCTGTTCTGCGGGTTAAACTTTCACGCGCTCGGACTTGGGATCATACATGGGCTTCAAAGACGCCTCGGCCTTCACTTTGACACCACAAACGTCGATCTCGTAGCTCGATGCCAGAACATCCGCAGCTTTTTCACCTTCACACGGCACATAGCCCAGACCGATAGCACCACCCAGAGTGTGGCCGTAGTTGCCGGAACTCAGATAGCCGACATATTCACCGTCACGCACGATAGGTTCGTTGTGGAACAACAGCGGCTCGGCCTCAGTCAGCTTGAACTGCACGAGGCGGTTTTTGGGGCCAGTCTCTTTGCGCGCAATCACGGCTTCGCGGCCAATGAAGTCACAGCCCTTGTCGACCTTCACGGCAAAACCAAGCCCGGCATCAACCACGTGGTCTTCACAGGTGATGTCATGCCCAAAATGGCGGAAGCCCTTTTCGATGCGGCAGCTGTCCATCATGTGCATGCCGCACAGTTTTAGACCCATATCCTGCCCGGCTGCGTGCAGCGTCTCGAAGGCATGACCTGCCATATCAGAGGAGACATAGATCTCCCACCCCAGCTCTCCCACATAGGTGACGCGGTGCGCGCGGGCGAGGCCCAGGCCAAGCTCGATCTCTTGCGCGGTACCAAATGGGTTGGTCGCGTTTGAGAAATCGTTGGGCGAGACTTTTTCGAGCAAAGCGCGCGCGTTCGGTCCCATGATGGCCAGAACGCCTTCGCCTGCGGTCACATCCGTGATGACGACGTTGAAGTTGCCTGCATAGCGCTGCATCCATGTTTGATCTGACAGACGGGTCGCGGCTGGCGTGACGACTAAATAGGCGGTCTCGGTCAGGCGGGTCACGGTTACGTCGGCCTCGATCCCGCCGGTGCGGTTCAGGAACTGGGTGTAGACAATCTTGCCGTTCGGCACCGAGTAGTCGCCGCCGCCGATGTAGTTCATGAATGCCTCGGCATCCGGACCTTCGACGCGGATTTTCCCGAAGGAGGACATGTCATACATGCCGACATTCTCGCGCACAGCGCGGTGTTCTGCGGCAGAGTTTTCGAACCAGTTCTGACGCTTCCAGCTATACTGGTATTCGCGTTCCTGCCCGTCGTTGGCGAACCAATTGGCCCGCTCCCAACCGGCTAATTCCCCCATGACCGCGCCTTGTTCCAACAGGTGATGGTGGAACGGAGTTCGCCGCACTCCGCGTGCCGTGGCTTTCTGACGGTAGGGGAAGTGATCGGCGTAGAGCAGGCCCAACGTCTCTTTCGAACGCTCGAACAAGTACTGCTTGTTGCCTTGGAAGGGCTGCATCCGGCTGATGTCGACATCGCCCAGATCAAACGGCTTCTCACCGCTGTCCATCCATTCGGCCAACGCCATGCCCGCGCCACCGGCCGACTGGATACCGATCGAGTTGAAGCCTGCCGCGACCCAGACATTGTCCATCTCGGGCGCAAGACCCAAGTGATAGGCATCATCGGGAGTGAAAGATTCAGGTCCGTTGAAGAAGGTGTGGATACCGGCTTCGGCCAGCATCGGCATACGGTTCACCGCCGCTTCGAGGATTGGTTCAAAATGGTCGAAATCCTCGGGCAGTTGATCGAACTCAAAGCTGTCGGGGATACCATTCATGCCCCAGGGCTTAGCGTTCGGTTCAAACGCGCCGAGCAAAATTTTGCCTGCGTCTTCCTTGTAGTAAGCGCATTCATCCGGGACGCGCAGAACCGGCAGCTGTGTCAGGCCATCGATGCCCTCGGTGACAATGTAGAAATGCTCGCAGGCATGCAAAGGAACGTTCACGCCCGCCATGCGACCCACTTCGTGGCCCCACATCCCGGCGCAGTTCACCACCATATCGCATTCGATATGGCCCGAGGCGCTGCCATCGTCGGCAACCCAGTCAACGCCGGTGACCTTGCGACCTTGCCTGACGATATCGGTGACCTTCACACGCTCTTTCACGATGCCACCGCGCTGGCGCGCACCTTTGGCCAGAGCCAGCGCGATATTCGCCGGGTCGCCCTGCCCGTCCAGCGGCAGATACACAGCCCCTTTGACGTCTTCGATGTTGAGGTGCGGATATAGCTCGGCCACGCGCTCATTCGAGATCTCTTCGACTTCGACCCCAAAGGCGCGGGCCATGGCGGCCTGGCGGTAGATCTCTTCCTTACGCTCTTCGGTCAGCGCGACAGTGATCGAGCCGCAGCGTTTGAAGCCCGTCGCGACACCGGTTTCCTCCTCAAGCGAGCCGTAGAGCTCCTGACTGTACTTCGCCAGCTTGGTCATGTTCGCCGTCGCGCGCAGCTGCGCGATCAGACCAGCCGCATGCCAGGTTGTACCGCTGGTCAGTTGCTTGCGCTCAAGCAGCACAACATCTTTCCAGCCCTTCTTGGTCAGGTGATAGGCAACCGAGCATCCGATCACGCCGCCGCCGATAATGACCACGCGGGTCTTGCTGGGAAGATCAACCATAGTGAAGACTCCGTTCGTTCAGGTTTGTCCCTGAATGGCATGAAAAATCGGCGCGGAATCCATCAAAAACGTCATCGCATCCGCAAAAATCATCTCTGCGCGGCTTGTCGCTTTTGATGGCGCATCACAAACGGCGTCACACCGAAAAAACTCCGGTAAACTGATGAGAACCCGTTCGGGAAACCGCAGGCCAAACCTATTTCGCGCACGCTCATAGTGGTGTTCAGCAAAAGGTTGTTCGCTTTGGCCAACCGCATTTCACGATAGAACCCATTGGGTGTGGTGCCGAAGAACGCCTTGAACTTCCTCTCGAGCGATCGATTCGAGATATTCAGGCTGTCCACAAGGTCCTGGATTGGCAAAGGGTCTTCGATGTTGGCCTGCATCAGCTTGATGCAATGATCCAGTTTCTTGTCCCCAGTCGCGGTGTTTTTTGCGCCTGAGAACGGCTGCATCGACGAAAAATCGCGTATATTTTCATGCAGCATGACGTCCGCCACGGTCAATTGCGTGGGCCCCGAGATATGCCGCCCGATCACGACCAGCGCGATATCGGTGGTGGCCCCCATACCTGCACAAGTGACGACTGCGCCGCGCTCGGTTGCGATGGACAGTTTCGCCTCGAACCGCGCGCCGCGTTCACGCAGGAATGAGGCGTTTTCCCAATGGGTTGCCAGATCGGCTGTGCCCTGCTCGTCGATATACCGGCTTGCCGCTTCGGCCAACAAAAACACCTGCGCGCCGCGATAGGTATAGTTCGACACCACCCGACCCAAAGACAGGTCGGGGTGATCCGGGTCCGAATTGCCGATCACAAACAGATAGGTGGCATCGGGTTGGGTTGGCACGGTTTCGGTCCGAACCGTTGCGTCACTGCTGCTGGCAATTGGACCACCGCGTAGGGATCGGTAGGTATAGGTGAACGGTGGCGTTGCAGACACCCGATTGGAAATCCGTAGAACATCCACCAGCGACGCGAGTTCCAGCAGCACAAAGCCCGGCGCGACCAGAATGTCGAAATGCACGGGGTTGGTCTGACGCCTGTCAGTGGCTGGCGATGATGTCTCGGACATACCGTTCCCTTGTCGGTTCAGACGATCCGATGACCGGCTGATTCCAGGCGGCGCGCGAGGGCCTCGATATGATCCGGGCCGATCTCGCAGCATCCGCCAACGATTGTTGCGCCTTGCTCGACCCAGGCCATCGCGTGGTCGGCATAGGCCTCGGGGCTTAGGTCGTGGCGCTGTGCGAGACTATCAACCGTGGGGGCATCTTGCAAAAACCCCTCGG
The DNA here is from genome assembly GCF_056537565.1 of Ruegeria sp. C8. Taxonomy (NCBI): domain Bacteria; kingdom Pseudomonadati; phylum Pseudomonadota; class Alphaproteobacteria; order Rhodobacterales; family Roseobacteraceae; genus Ruegeria; species Ruegeria sp. C8. The sequence continues at coordinate 235,355 of NZ_JBQFRV010000005.1, read as the reverse complement.
CGATATGGGTGAAGCCGTTTGCATAGGCACCACATGGCAGTCCCATCCCTGACAATATTTCAAGCCCGGCTGGAACCGCTTCGGGACGGGTGCAGTTGATCAGCACGGCTTGCGGATTGTAACGCTTGACCAAGGGGGCAATCTGATCCAACGGCTCACCAGATCGCAGACGCGTTCCGTCTTCATCCATCGGAGACAGTGCCAGCCACACAGGTTTCCCGCAGCCAGCAGTGCCCCTCAGGGCGCCTTCGGCCTCCATCACCGACGAGACGGTTTCGATCAGGATCAGGTCCACACCATCCCCCATAAGCGCGACCAGTTCAGCGAATTTGCGTCCGGCCTCCTCCGGATCAGGCTCAAGATCGGGTCTGTAGGAGGCCAATAACGGCCCAAGCGCTCCTGCGATGCGCCCACCACTTCCTTCGCGCGCCAGATCGGCCTGAGATACGGCCGTATGGATCAATTGCGCCAACTGATCCTCGATCCCTTCGCGCACAAGGCGCGAGCGGTGGACGGCATAGGTGTTGGTCGTCGCAACAGTAGCCCCACGCCGGAAGTATTCGGCATGCACCTCACGCACCAACTCCGGATGATCGATCATCACCCGCGTCGACCAGAGCGGCGTCGGTTGTTTGCCGCTGCGCTTGACCAGCTCCTGCCCGATCGAGCCATCTAACAGAGTAATTTCGGCCATGTCATAAACTCCTTACGGGATCAGCACCAATTTCCCCGGCAACGCTTTGGATTGGAAATCCTCTTGTGCCTTAGCAATATCCCTTAGGGGATAGGTGCGGGAAATCAAAGGCTTGATCCGACCGGCATTCATTAGCTCAGCCAGACGGCCAAACACCTCAGGCGATTGGTGAGTGCAGCCGTGAATGGTGATATCGCGCAGGTAGATGTCGCGCAGATCGGCCTGCACCATCGGGCCTGCAATCGCACCTGATACAGCGTAGTGCCCGCCGGGTTTCAGGGCCAGCACGAGGCCCGCCCATTTAGGGCCTCCAACCACGTCGATCACGACGTCGAACATATCTGCAGGCAACACAGCATCGCGATCAAAGGTCTCAACCGCGCCTTGGGATTTCACAACCTCGGCCTTGGCGGCACTGGTTATGCCCCAGACGGACGCGCCGCGCAGGCGGGCCAGTTGCACTGCCGCCAGACCGACACCCCCCGAAGCCCCCGTGATCAGCACCTTGTGGCCAGCAGTGACCCCGGCGCGGGTCAAAAGGTTCTCGGCCGTGCCAAAGGCGCAGGGAATGGCCGCGATCTCGGTGTCTGACAGGGGCGAGGCAGAGACATCGTAGAGAACATCCGCCTCGACCAGACAATATTGGGCAAAGGCGCCATCAATCTCAGAGCCTAAGGCAATAAACCCCTGTGGATGGCCAGGTCGCGGGCGCGGCAGATTGATCGGGCAGGTCACGCGCTGACCGGGTTGAAACCCTGAACCCGGACCGGCTGCTTCGACAATGCCGCACAGGTCGCCGCCTTGAATTCGAGGAAACTGTAGCGCACCGCCCCACCCTCCGGCGTCGACATCCTGATCGACGTCATCGGTGGCCCCGGTCACGTCCGAGGAGTACCACCCGACCCGCGTATTGATATCGGTGTTGTTGACCCCGGCAGCTGCGACGCGGGCCAGAACCTGCCCGGGACCGGGCGTTGGAACGGGAATATCCTCGCGCCACTGCAAAGCCTCCGGCCCGCCGTGATGAATGAGGTATACGCCGGACATATGTGCAGGGATCGTCATTTCAGCCTTCCGATTTGGACTTTGGTGAAAGGCAGACTGGGGCCCACCATGGGCCCCAGCTTGGAGTTTTGTGCCAATTTGGCAATCCCCAAAGGGATCAAGCGCGCAGACGCTCGTTGGCGGGATCCCAGAGCGGCTGGTCTTCCTGAACAACGGCGCGGTACTTCTGGCCGTAGATCTCAACCTCAAGCTCAGTACCCGGGTTTGCGACGTCGGTCTTGACCATGCCCAACGCGATGGACTTGCCAACGCGATAGCCCCATGCGCCCGAGGTGGTCTCGCCCACGATCTGATCGCCCTGCCAGATGCAGGACATGTAAGGCGCGTCGCAATCGCCTGCGTCCACTGTCAGCGTGACAAAGGATTTCTTCACGCCCTGTTGCTTTTCGTTCAGGATCGCGGCCTTGCCGGGGAAGTCTTGCGGTTTGTCCAGTTTAACAAACCGCTCCAGCCCGCCTTCCAGTAGCGAGTAGTCGGTCGACAGATCGCCCTTCCACGCACGGTAGCCTTTCTCGATACGCAGAGAGTTCAGGGCGTACATGCCGAACGGGGTCGCACCCGCGTCGAGGATCGCTTCGTAGATCGCGGGCATGTCTTCGTTGAGGGCGTGAACCTCCCAACCCAGCTCTCCGGCGAAGGAGACGCGGATCAGGAAGACTGGTTTGCCCGCAACCGTCGCGGACTGATGCGTTAGCCAGCCAGTGGACAGGTCCGCATCGCTGAGGCCCGAGAGGATCTCGCGCGATTTCGGGCCGGTCACGATCAGCGTGTCACGAGTGGTAGTGACGTCCTCGACTGAAACGCTAGAGGGCATGGCGGACATCAGGATGTCGCGGTCGTGCCACTGCGCGGTGGCGGCTGTGATCATCACAAACTCATCCTCGCCCAGGCGAATACAGGACATCTCGGTCAGGATACGGCCACGGTCGTCCGAAATGTAGACGAGGTTGATGCGGCCAATCTTGGGCAGACCACCGGTGATCAGGCCACGCAGAGTTTCGGCAGCACCTTCACCTTTGACCATGAAACGCGAGAAGCCCGGCAGGTCCAGCACACCGCAATTGTCGCGCACGGCTTCGCATTCTTCCTTGATGCGCTGCTCCCACGGGCCCGAGCGACCCCATGTATGCGTGGCCTCAAGCGAGGTGTCGTCGCCCGGCTTGGCAAACCAATTGGCACGTTCCCAGCCGTTATAGGCCCCCATGACACCGCCGAGCTCTTTGACCTTGGCATGGACTGGCGATAGCTTCTTGTCGCGCGCAGCAGGCCATTCGTGGTGCGGGAAGTGCATGGCATATTCGTTGCCGTAGACCTCCATGCCCTTCTGGTTGCAGTAGTCCTGATCGGTGTAGTCGGTGTAGCGGCGCGGATCGACGGCCCACATATCCCACTCGGTGTGGCCATCAACGATCCATTCGGCCAGTACTTTGCCTGCACCACCACCTTGCGCGATGCCGAAGGTAAAGCTGTGCGCTTCAAATGCGTTCTTCACACCGGGCATTGGGCCGATCATCGGTAGACCGTCCGGCGCGTAAGGGATCGGGCCGTTGATCACGCGACCAACCCCCGAGGTTGCCATCAGCGGAACCCGTTCCATCGCGTCCGTGATGATGTCCTCAATCCGGTCCAGATCGTCGTTCCAAAGTTGGAAGCTGAAATCCTCGGGCATCGGGTCGTCTTCGGTCATCCATTCGCCCTTACAGTTGGGCTCGTAGGGGCCAAGGTTGAAGCCGTTCTTTTCCTGACGCAGGTAGTATGAGATATCCACGTCGCGCAGCAGAGGCAGTTTGCCACCGTTCTCCTTCGACCATGCCTCAACCTCGGGGACTTCATCGGTCAGCAGGTACTGGTGGCTCATGACCATGGCGGGCACCATGCGGCCGCCATAGGGTTTGAACATCTCACCCACACGCTGCGCGTAATATCCGGCTGCGTTGACGACATAGTCACAGGCAATGTCGCCCTTTTCGGTGTGAACGGTCCAAGTGCCGTCATCGTGTTGCGTTACATCGGTGGCCGGGCAGAAGCGGATGATTTTTTGGCCCAGATCACGCGCGCCTTTGGCGAAGGCTTGTGTCAGCTGCGCCGGATCAATGTCGCCATCGGTCGGGTCGTACAGCACGCCTTCCAGATCATGGGTTTCAAGGAACGGGTAGCGCTCTTTCGCCTGCTCTGGGGTCCACATCTCCATCGGGATGCCCTGGTACAGACCCATCGACATCGCGCGTTCGAATTCCTGCATGCGCTCTTTACTGTGCGCCAAACGGATAGACCCCGAAACGTGGTAGTTCATCGGATAGTCGACTTCTTCGGCCAGACGCGAATACAGCTCGGTCGAATAGCGCTGCATGTTCATGATCGCCCACGAAGTCGAGAAGGTCGGCACGTTACCCGCCGCGTGCCATGTAGACCCCGCAGTCAGTTCGTTCTTTTCCAGCAGAACGCAGTCCGTCCAGCCCTTTTTCGCCAGATGATACAAGGACGAGCAGCCGACAACGCCGCCACCGATGATGACCACACGGGCCTTGGTTGGAAAATCACTCATGTGTTTTGATCCTCTGTTACTGTGCCCGCTGGGGCAGATCGTCTGAGATGTCGTAGTAGTCACCCTTGTCCGCGACAAAGATGTGCTTTGAGAGTTTCAGTCCCGTCGGTTCGCTGAGCGCCCCCATCGAGATCGAAATCGTGTCTTCTTCATTGTGCTGCCAGAACAGGAATGAGCCGCATTCGCTGCAGAACCCGCGCCGTGCCGTTTCTGAGGAGCGGAACCAACGTAGCGTGTTACTGGCGGTGAAGCTTAAGTTGTCCTGATGTGTCCAAGTCGATGACCAGACATGACCCGATTGTTTGCGGCACTGACCGCAATGGCAGGCAGAGGGCGGCGAGAGGTCTCCGTCAATCGTAAACGCGACTTTGCCGCAAAGGCAGGATCCCGTCTGCATATAGCTACCCCCTTGCTGCGGGCGAAGAGCTGGCACCCAGCAACACGCCATAGATGATGAAACAGGTCGCCATGATCCGGCGGACCCAGATATTGAACACAGCCCCCAATGCCGCCTTGCCCATCAGCGCGCCCAGCAGGGTAAAGCCGGTATAGCTGAGCGTCGTGATGATCAGAGCGGTCGGCATGATCACCCCCATCTGCTGCCAGATCGGCACGTCGGGCTGCACAAATTGCGAGAAAGCCGCCAGATAGCCAGCAACGCTTTTGGGGTTGATCGTCGCCACCGCCAGCGCATGCAGATAGACATGCCGCGCAGGGCGCTCAGTGGCAGGCGCTGGCCGTTTCGCGTTGATCCATCCGCGAATACCGACCCAGATCAGAAACCCCGCCCCGACCAATTTGGCAATGAAGAACGCGGTGGGTGAGGCTGCGATCAGGGCGGTTACGCCCAATGCCGACAAGCTCAAAAACGCACTGGCCTGCGTCAGGATCGCAAGCACACCAAGCATCGCCTTCGGGAAGGGCAAGCTCATGCCGTTTGAGATACAATTGACCGCGTTCGGCCCCGGAGTGATGACGAACACCACCCAGAACAGCGCGAATATGGTCCAGGCCTCAAAGCTCATCAGTATACCGGTGGTGCAATGACCCAGATGGCCACGGCGGGCTCATCATAGGGGTTTGCCCATTGATAGGGTTCGTGCTTGATCCGGAAACTGTCGCCCGGGCCGACCGTGAAGTGCCGCGCGCCGATCGTCAGGTCCAGTTGGCCCGAGATCATATATCCGACCTCCTGCGTAGGTCGGTCCGCGGGTTTTTGCATTTTGGATCGGGGCTCAAACGTGGAATGCACCATCTCGAAATCATCGGTCAGGTCTGGCGACAGCAGTTCTTCGATCAGACCTTCTTCACCCGAGCCCATAGGACGTCGTGAAACGGCGCGAACCACATAGCCTTGCTCCTCAACCGGAGCGGCAGAATGCGAAAACAGCATCGACATGGGAACACCCAGACATTCCGCGATCTGACGCAGGTCCGAGATTGAAGGGTCGGACATGTCCCGCTCGACCTGACTCAGCCAGCCGACCGAGCGGTTCAGGCGATCGGCAATTTCAGTCAGCGTCAAACCCCTTGCCTTTCGCAAGGCTCGCAAGTCCGCTCCGAGCGTCGCGCGCTGAGGGGTTTGCGTGTTCAAAGCCAGACTCCGATTCTCGTGAAATTCCTTCTACGTTTTTCACGATGCCTCAGTTCCGTGAAATTTCAAAGCATTTTTTCACGACAAATCATAGACCAGAGACCAAACCCAAGTAACACAAGGATTTAGTTAGGGTTGCAGCTAGGCGGAGAAAACGTTCTGAAGAATTTTGGTCAGTTCGGACGCGTCAACATCCGTGAAAGCATCCGGCTGGTCGCTATCGATGTCAAACACGGCAACAACGGCGCCCGAGGCATCGCGTACGGGCAAAACAAGCTCTGACCTTGTGGAAGATGCGCAGGCGATATGACCAGGAAAGGCATCCACATCCGGAACCAGTTGCACCTCACCCGTGCGCGCGGCTGCGCCGCACACGCCGCGCTCGAACGGGATGACTAGACAGCCGTGACCGCCTTGATACGGGCCGATCTTCAGCAGGCCCGGTTCGGTGACGCGGTAGAACCCCGTCCAGTCAAAGCGATTATCGGCGTGATGCACCTCGCACGCGATGGTCGCCATCAGGGAGACCTGATCGGTTTCGCCTTCGGTCAGGGAGGCGATGTTTTTGGCGAGGGTGTCATAGTCGACGGTCATATTGGCGTTGCTCCGATCCAGGTCTTGGGGGGCGACGACCCCAGTCCCCGGAGTATTTGCAAAAGCGCAGAGGGTCAAACGCGTTCGATGGCGATTGCCGTGCCCTCTCCGCCACCGATACAGATCGCTGCGATCCCGCGTTTCAGGTCGCGTTTTTCCAGGGCATTCAGAAGGGTGACCATGATCCGGGCACCAGATGCGCCGATTGGATGGCCCAGGGCGCAGGCGCCACCATTGACGTTGACCTTGTCACGCGGCAGCCCCATTTCGTGCATGAAAGCCATCGGAACCACGGCGAAGGCTTCATTCACCTCCCACAGGTCCACATCATCTTTGGTCCAGCCCAGACGCTCAAGCAGCTTTTGCGCCGCAGGAACCGGAGCGGTTGTGAACAGGCCCGGGGCCTGCGCATGGCTGGCGTGGCCTAAAACGCGCGCGCGGACGGTTAGTCCTTTCGCCTCAGCGGCGTCTGCAGCGGCCAGAACGAGAGCCGCCGCTCCGTCGGAAATGGAGGAGGAATTTGCCGCCGTCACCGTGCCGTCTTTGCGGAAGGCCGGTTTTAGCGTCGGGATTTTCTCGGGTCGGGCGGATTTGGGTTGCTCGTCCGCCTCAAGCACCAGCGTCCCCTTGCGGGTTTGCACGGTGACCGCAGCAATTTCCCCATCAAAAGCGCCACTGTCCTGAGCGGCCAGCGCGTTCGAGAGAGATCGCAGCGCGTATTCATCCTGCGCTTCGCGGGTGAACTGATAGGTCTCGGCGCAGTCTTCGGCAAACGTTCCCATCAGGCGGCCTTTGTCATAGGCATCTTCAAGCCCGTCCAGAAACATATGGTCTACGACCTGTCCGTGCCCGATCCGCGCTCCGCCGCGCATCTTCGGCAGCATGTAGGGCGCGTTTGTCATACTCTCCATCCCGCCCGCGATCATGGTATCTGTGTGGCCCAAAGCGATCTGATCAAACGCGATCATGGCGGCCTTCATACCTGAACCGCACATCTTATTGAGGGTCGTGGCGGGCACCTCTTCTCCCAAACCGGCGGCAAACCCCGCCTGACGCGCCGGGGCCTGTCCCTGACCTGCAGGAAGCACGCAGCCCATCAGGACTTCGTCGACAGTCTCCGCACCCGCCTGCTGCAAGGCGCCGCGAATCGCGGTTCCGCCAAGGTCAGCAGCGGGAACACCATCGAACATGCCCTGGAACCCTCCCATAGGTGTACGGGCCGCGCCTGCGATCACTACGTTTTTCATCGGAATTCCCTCCTCTTGCCGGAACTTGAATACCGAATGGTAAGATTTGCCGTCTAGCGTATTTCTACGACGCAATTTCAGCTGAAAAGGGCGGTCAATCATGGGGCTGACCAGCACAACTACCGAAGGGGCACAGATTATCACCGTTCATTCGGAACGGATAGATGCGGCCATCGCGATCCAGTTCAAGGAAGACATGCGCCGCGAAACAGAAACCGACGCAACGCGCATCGTTCTGGATCTGGCAGGCGTGGAATTCATTGATTCAAGTGGTTTGGGAGCCATCGTCGCCTCGATGAAACAAATCGGCGGCGAACGCCGGCTGGATCTGGCCGGGGTGCAACCCGTGGTCGAAAAAGTGTTTCGCCTAACGCGAATGGACACCGTTTTCAGGTTGTTCGACTCCCTCGACGACGCGTTGTCGGCGAAGCCAGAGTAATGCGGCCAACGTAGATGTGTGTAACGCCGTCCAGTGATCAAACCTGCCTGCAACTGAGTTTTCCGGCGATTGAAGCGGAAGCCAGCGCTGGCATTGCGGAGTTGAGCGCAGGCCTGGCCCACCACGGCTTGCCTGTCGAAAAAGCGGACGACGTGAAGATTGCCTTGGCGGAAGCGATCAACAACGTCGTCGAACATGCCTATTCTGGTATTGAACCCGCCAAAGTGCAGGTCTGTTGCCGGTTGGAGCACAACCAGCTGGACATTCTGATATCGGATACGGGGCGGCCACTGCCCGGATGCAAACCTCCAGATGGGACCCCGGCCTCGGTTGAGACCAGCCTGCAGGACCTGCCAGAAGGGGGTTTTGGTTGGTATCTGATTCACGAACTGACAAGCGAGATTCGGTATGAGCGTCGCGATGGTTGCAATCTGTTGTCACTGCGGTTCGACGTCCCTATGCCCGAATGAACCAAGGGATTTGACGCGAAATGGCCACAATAAGGCCTTTTTCGAACCATTGCGCCGCCCCAAACGACTGTCAAACATATCACCGTAGCTCAGATAGCTTCCCTCGGCGTCAAGTGTCACAGCCCCCACCCAGTGAACGGCGCCGAGGAACCTCCCTCCTCTCTTTGAAGAACTGGACAATCATTCCCTGCGCGATAGTTTCGCTATGTTCAAAGTAAGGGGATGATGATGCGGGATCTACACAAGCCGGGCCGCTCCGAAGTTTTGGCCACAAACGGGATGTGCGCGACCTCGCACCCCCTTGCCGCGAAAGCCGCCGTCGACATTCTGGAACGCGGCGGTAATGCCATGGATGCAGCCATTGCCGGAGCGGTCTTGCTGGGGATTTGCGAGCCGCAGATGACCGGTTTGGGTGGCGATTGCTTTGTCCTCTACAACCGTGCGGGGGAAAACCAGATCCGAGCGTTAAATGGCTCGGGCCGGGCACCTGCTGCTGCGCAAGCCAGCGCGCTGCGGGAACAAGGCTTGACCTCGGTGCCTCTGACCAGCCCAGACGCGGTTACGATCCCGGGCGCGGTCGACGCGTTCTGTCATCTCAGCCAGACCGAAGGCCGACTGGGGCTGGATGCCATTCTGCAACCGGCCATTCACTATGCAGAAAAGGGTGTGCCGGTTGCTCCACGCGTTTCCTTTGACTGGCGCAATGGCGAACCGACCCTTCAGGGGGCTGCGCGGGATCACTTTTTGATCCATGGGCAAGTCCCAAAGACAGGCCAGGTCTTCCGCGCGCCAAAACAAGCCGAGGCTCTACGACGGGTCGCAAAAGATGGGCGGGATGCCTTCTATTCAGGTGAAATCGCGGAGGATATGATCAACACCCTTTCTGCCTTGGGGGGCCTCCACACCGCCGAGGATTTCCAATCGACCCAATGCACCCCCTCCGAACCGATGCGCGGCACCTATCACGGCGTTGATCTGGTCGAGCATCCCCCCAACGGCCAAGGCGCAACGGCGATCTTGCTGCTCAATATTCTCAAGCATTTTGACCTTGCCAGCATGGACCCATTGGGCGCGGAACGGGTGCATATAGAGGCCGAAGCGACAAAATTGGCCTATGACGCACGCAACCGTTTCATCGCAGATCCCGACCATATGGCGCGGGCCGAGCGGTTTTTGGACAAAGACATCGCCGCATCCCTCGCGGCTTTGATCGACCCTAAACGGGCCATGCCCGCTGCCGCCCGGCTGACCGAAGCGATTCACAAGGACACCGTCTACATTACCGTCGTCGACCGCGATCAGATGGCCGTGTCTCTGATCTATTCGATCTTCCACAGCTTCGGCTCGGGGATCGCGTCCGAGAAATACGGGATCTTGCTGCAAAACCGCGGCGCAGGCTTTACCCTACAAGCCGGGCACCCAAATGAGTTGGGCGGAGGCAAACGCCCGATGCACACGATCATTCCCGGCATACTGGCCGAGAACAACCGCGTTACGATGCCCTTCGGCGTAATGGGCGGGGCGTATCAACCCACAGGACATGCGCGGTTCGTGTCAAACCTGATGGATTTCGGCTTTGACCTGCAAGAGGCCATCAACGCCCCCCGCGCCTTCGCCGACGGAGGTATTCTGAAGCTCGAGCGCGGGTTCCCCGAAGCGGTTGCTCAACAATTAAGCGAAATGGGTCACACTGTGGAGGCCCCAGAAACTCCACTGGGTGGCGCACAGGCCATACGAATCCGTGAAGACGGTGTTTTGGAGGGGGCCAGTGACCCCAGAAAGGACGGTTGCGCGTTGGGATATTGATCAACGCGCCGACGCGACGCCCCGATCAGTTCAGATGGAAGTGCAGCGGGTAGGACCCATCCTCGAAAGGGCCGAACATGTTGGGGATGTCAGGATGCTCAACCGGCTCACCCGATCGGTCCTCGATCAGATTTTGTTCAGAAACATAAGCTACATAGAAGGATTGGTCGTTCTCAGCCAACAGGTGATAGAACGGCTGATCCTTGATCGGCCGACTGTCTTCGGGAATGGCTTCATACCATTCCTCGGTATTCGAAAACTCTGGATCCACGTCAAAAATCACCCCTCGGAAGGGATGTTTTTTATGTCGCACTACTTGTCCCAGGCCGTACTTGGCGCGTGTCTTTAGCATTGTTTCAGCCCCCAAAGAAGTTACTACCTCTTTCCGGGCAGAAAAGCCAATCATTGATGTGAAATTAAGGGAAACAGTCTGTGAACCTCTTACTGACAGTGTTCGAAATTGCGGCACCCGTGTTCCTTTTGTCAGCAATCGGCTTTGTCTGGGTCAAGCTTGGCTTTGAATACCGCCTACAATTTGTGACGCGCTTTGCAATGACGCTGGCAGTCCCCAGCCTGATTTTCGTGGCCTTGATGCAGACCGAAATTCCGGGTGGTGACCTGTCAAGGTTCACTCTGGCCACCATTGCGGCCAATCTGGTTCTCGCGGTCGTGTTCTGGTTTATTGTAAAGGTGCTAAAGCTTGAGCAACGCACCTACCTTTCGCCGCTGATCTTCGGAAACACCGGCAATTTGGGCCTTCCCCTATGCATCTTTGCATTTGGTCAGGCCGGTTTGGGATATGCCGTGATCTTTCTGGCCGTGACCGCGCTGTTTTCCTTTACCTACGGGATCTATCTGGTCGCGGGTAAAGGCGCTTTTGGACAGGTCATCCGTCAGCCCATGGTCTGGGCCACGCTGCTGGGGGCGCTGTTCTTGTGGCAAGACTGGGAAACACCTCTGTTCCTAACCAACACCTTGGATTTGCTGGGGCAAATGGCTGTTCCGATGATGCTTGTAACCGTTGGTGTGGCAATCGCGCGACTAACCTCTCGCAGTCTTCACCAGGCCATTTGGCTGTCGCTTCTCAAGCTGGTGGTCTGCTTTGCCCTCGGATGGGGCGTTGCCATCCTCTTCGGGCTTGAAACCATCGCATTCGGTGTTCTGGTCTTGCAAATGTGTACCCCGGTCGCTGTCACTTCATACCTGCTGGCCGAGCGGTTTGAGGCCGACGCAGACGCCGTAGCAGGCATGGTTATGGTCTCAACGGTGCTGTCTGTCGCCGCGTTACCGGGTGTTTTGGCTATCGTTCTGTAACGATTGTGATTTCCTCAGCGCTCAATCTGCGCTAGAATGCCAGAAAAAAGGCACGAGGCACATGAGCAGAATTCTATTCGTACTCCTAGGGGTGCTGCTTTTGGCATCCTGTGGTGGCGGGTCTAAACAGCCACCCAGCAGACTAAATGACGCGTGCAGCATTGCGCGCGAGAAACCTGACTACATCAAAGCCTTCAAAAAAACCGAGCGGAAATGGGGTGTCCCCGTTCACGTTCAGATGGCGACGATCTATCAGGAAAGCCGCTATCGTCATGATGCGCGCACCCCGCACCGCTATGTGCTGGGCGTGATCCCGATGGGTCGGCAGAGCAGCGCCTTTGGCTACAGCCAGGCTCTGGACGGCACTTGGGAAGAATACCAGCGTGAAACCGGAAAACGCCGCGCCAAGCGGGACCGAATTCGCGACGCGTCCGATTTCATCGGCTGGTACATGAACAAAACCTACGAGCGGAACGGCATCAACCTGGGCGACACGCGCAACCAGTATCTGGCCTATCACGAAGGTCATACAGGCTATGCGCGCGGCAGCTACAACCAGAAATCCTGGCTATTGAATGTGGCCAGCGATGTCGATGCACGGGCCAACCTGTATCAAGCTCAGCTGGCCAGCTGCCGCTACTGACTTGGGCGGGTCAGCGGTCGCTGGACCCGACCCGTTTTCCGTTTGAGAACAAGCTCTGATCGAGGCGTCCCCCCTCGGTCAGTTCCCCCAGAAGAACCGTGGTTTGCGTGCCTGCGTTGTCATAGATGACCCATTTCCGCAGCTCGACCGGGTTGTCTGTGAACATCAGCTCAATCCGCCCGGACTCGGGGTTTTTAGGATCCTGAGCCGTTACCACGGTCGCGGTCCCGTCAAAGTCGTGACCAACGACCATGTTGGCCTGCCCAAGATTCACATTCCGGGCCAGCACAAGTGACAGAGGCGTCCGCTTCAGCGGGTATTGTTCGGGCGGCTGGTTGGATTTCGGGTCAAAGATCTGAACACTCCCCGAACGCGCAAGGACAACCGCGCTGTCGGGCGGATCATATTCGAACCGCATCTTTCCGGGTCGTTGGATCCATAGCTTGCCGGTACTCAGCGAGCCATCATCATTTACTTGTGTAAAGCTGGTCTGAACCGTTTTCATCTTGTTCAGATAACTAGAGATCTCCGACAGCGGCAGCTTGTCCGCCGCCCAAGCGGCAGGCGCGGCCAGTGTCAAAGCAAGGGCAAAAGCAATCTGTTTCATACGTCTCAGATAAGGCTTCTGACCTTGTTATTAAATATCCTACTGCTCGGGGACGAGGATTTCCCGCTTACCGACATGATTTGCTGCCGAAACAACGCCTTCGTCCTCCATCTGCTCAACCAGCCGGGCGGCCTTGTTGTAGCCGATGGCAAGTTTCCGCTGGATGTAAGAGGTCGAGCATTTGCGATCCTTGATCACAATCGCCACCGCTTGGTCATATAGAGCATCCTCGCCGTTGGTGTTGCCACCGGTGCTCAAACCCAAGACGGCGTCTATGTTATCTGCCTTTTCCTCAGCCGGGCCATCGACCACACCGCTCATGTAATCGGGCGGACCGAATTGCTTCAGGTGGTTGACGATTTCTTCGACCTCTTCGTCCGAGACAAACGGGCCGTGGCAGCGGGTGATCTTGGCACCGCCAGCCATATACAGCATGTCACCCTGCCCCAGAAGTTGCTCGGCGCCCATCTCACCCAGAATGGTGCGGCTGTCGACCTTCGATGTCACCTGGAACGAAATCCGTGTCGGGAAGTTCGCCTTGATCGTACCGGTGATCACGTCGACCGAGGGGCGCTGCGTGGCCATGATCAGGTGGATACCCGAAGCCCGCGCCATTTGCGCCAGACGCTGAATGCAGGCTTCGATCTCCTTGCCTGCGACCATCATCAGGTCAGCCATCTCGTCGACGATGACGACGATATAGGGCATCGCCTCAGGCGCGAACTCTTCCGTCTCGAAGGTGGGTTCCCCGGTTTCATCGTCAAAGCCCGTCTGGACCGTGCGGCTGAACATCTCGCCTTTAGCCAGCGCGTCTTTCACCCGGCCATTGTAGCCTGCGATGTTGCGGACACCCATTTTGGACATCTTGCGATAGCGATCCTCCATCTCGCCAACGACCCATTTCAAGGCCACAACCGCCTTTTTCGGGTCGGTCACAACGGGCGACAACAGATGCGGGATGCCGTCATAAACCGACAGTTCCAGCATCTTTGGGTCGATCATGATCAGGCGGCACTCGTCCGGGGTCAGCTTATAGAGCAGCGACAGGATCATGGTGTTGATCGCCACCGACTTACCCGAGCCGGTCGTCCCCGCGATCAGCAGGTGGGGCATCTTCGCCAGGTTCGCGACAACGGACTCACCCCCGATATCCTTGCCCAGCGCCAGAGGCAGCGCATGGTTGCCATCCCCGAAATCGCGGCTGGCGAGAATTTCACGCAGCACCACCATCTCACGGTTTTCGTTGGGCAGTTCGATGCCGATTACCGAGCGGCCCGGCAAGGTCGAAACCCGTGCCGACAGCGCCGACATAGACCGCGCGATGTCATCGGCCAGACCGATCACCCGGCTGGCTTTCAGGCCCGGAGCAGGTTCCAGCTCGTACATGGTGACCACGGGGCCGGGGCGGACGCTGACGATCTCACCCTTCACGCCATAATCATCCAGCACATTCTCCAGCATCCGTGCGTTTTCTTCCAGCGCCTCGTCACTCAGGTGGTGACGCTGAATGCTGGCCGGGTTGGACAACAGGCCCAACGGCGGCAGTTCGAAATCGGAATGCCGTTCCTCGAAGGACAGAGTGGGCTGCGCCTCGGCCTGTGCCCGACGGGACGGTGGCGGAGTGCGACGGACGGGTTGGGCCACTACCGGCTTGCGCGGCTCGGCCACCGGGATTTTCACAGCCGGGCGCTGCGGCACAACCGGCTCAGGTGTCGCCGTATCTTCGAACACGGCGTCATCGTCGTAGGCATGCGCGGCATAGTCATCCTCGGGCGCATAGCCCGGCTCTGGCTGATAGTCATGCGCCGTGTCCTGCCAATTCGGCTCAGCCGACAAAACAGGTTCGGGGGGCAGGCCAGCAGCGGTCATGGGCGGCTCGGGCGGCAATTCATCCGCCCCTCTGGGATTAAAGATCAGCGGGTCCGGCCCACGACCCCGGCCCTTGGTCAGAGGCAGGTTGGGGTCATATTCCGGGGCCATCTCGCCGGTCGCCACCTTGCGATTGCGCACCGCCGCCGAAATCTTCGAGCGGATGCGATCTTCACCCGGCATTTCATCGAAACCCTGCACAGGCATGGCTTCGACCAATTCAGGCTCTGGCAGCGGCTCGGGGCGACGGATCAGCGCGGGCATCCGGGCCAGCAGGCCGGTTTTGGGGGCGGGTTCGGGTTCTTCCTCGACCTCTTCGAAGATTGGGTCTTCGAATGCGATCTCGTCGTCGAAAACGGGCTCGATCCGCGCGGCGCGGTTTTCTTTCCATTGCTCGCGACGCTCTCGCGCAGACTGTACCGTGGCCGAGGCACCCCGACCCAACAGGTTCATCAGCATGTCGTAAGACATGACCAGCCCAAGCAGGAACGCCCGCGTTCCACGCGCGACATCAGCTTTGGTGAAGCCCAGAACAAAGATACCCAGCGCCAGCATTCCGACGGCCATGGCCAGCGACATCAGCTTAACCAGGAAATGCGAAGAGATCGGCAGAAGCGTCAGCAAAGCCCCCATGACGGTATCGCCAAACAGTCCGCCCAACCCATAGCTATGGGTCGCGCGCCAGACCTCGCCCGGAACCAGAGTGGCGGCGTAAACCGAGACAATGGCAATCCAGATCGGCGCAAAGATCAGCCGAGCCACGGCGCGATCTTCGCCGAAATGACCGGCAAAACGCACACCCCAGCCGATCAGAACCAGCGCGATCCCCCAGCTGCCCCAGCCGACGATCATGAACAACGGCGCAGCGATCGAGGCGCCGATCCGGCCCATCCAGTTCTGCACCGGCGCGTCGGTTGAGACCATCCAGTTCGGATCTTCCGGCGTGTAGGACCAGATCATTGCCGCAGCGGCCAGCCCCAACAGAATCAGAGCGATCCCGATCAGTTCCTTAGTACGCCGCTCAATCGCGGCCTGAGTCGTGCTGTCCAGTAACGGATCGCGGTTGCGCGCGTTCAATGATGCCATTTTGCCCTCGTACCTCACGAATAGATGCAGTCACGAAGCTTGATCAGCCCCTGCTGCAACTCTTTTTTTGGAGCCACCAAAGCGGCCCGGATAAATTGCTCGCCCGGGTTTTGCCCCGGATCACCTTGAGAAAGATATGCGCCCGGCAGGACCCGAACGCCGGTCTCCTGCCACAGCTTCAATGCGGTTTCCTCGCCGTTCTCGACGGGCAGCCACAGGAAAAACCCGGCCTCGGGCGGCATATAGCCCTGCAGGCCTGAGAAGACCTCATCCGCGATGGCGTATTTTTCCTGATAGAGCGCGCGGTTCTCGACCACATGCGTCTCGTCGGCCCAGACGCGCGCGGCGGCAGCCTGCAGCGGCAGCGGCAAAGGCGCGCCCGCATAGTTACGCAGCTGTTTGACCCGTTTGATACTGTCCGGCCCGCCCGCAATCAGGCCCGAGCGCAGCCCTGCCAAGTTCGAGCGCTTGGACAGAGAGTTGAACAGCAAGACCCGCTCAGGATCGGCGCCCAACTCTTGTGCGACGGTCAAAGCACCTGTCGGTGCCTCATCACGATAGATCTCGGAATAGCACTCGTCTGCGAAGATACGGAAATCGTATTTTTCGGCCAAGTCGATTAACTCGGCCCAATAGTCGCGCGAGGCGACAGCACCCTGCGGGTTCGCGGGCGAGCAGATATAGGCGGCAACCGTCCGGTTCAGCACATCCTCAGACAGGCTGGCATAGTCCGGCAAATGGCCGGTCGCGGCGGTAGCGGACACAAAATAAGGCTGCGCCCGGACCGAGATCGAGGCGACCATATAGACCTGATAAAACGGGTTCGGACACAGAATGATGGGATCTTGCCCGTTCTTCTGTTCGGGGCACAGCGCCATGGCAGCATTGTAAAGCCCCTCACGAGTGCCGTTCAGGGCCATCACGTTGGTATCGGGGTCCATCGTCACGCCATAGCGACGCTTGATCCAGTCGGTGATCGAACCTCGCAGCTCGGGCGAGCCTTCATTCGGGGGGTAGCCCTGAAACCCGGCCGCGTTTTCTGTGATGACGTCTGTGACCCAAGCGGGAAAGTCATGCATCGGCGCGCCGATGGTCATGTGAATCACGTCTCCGCCCGGTTGATGATGGTCCAACAGGGTGCGCAGACGCGGGAATGCGTATTCCGGTAGGTTCGAAAACCGCTCGGGGAAATTCATATCTACTGCCTCAATATCGGGATCGTTTTCGCCCCGTTTGATTGGCAGATTACAGATCAGACCCCGCCCCGTCCAGACAAAGAGGTTCCGAATCAGGGGATTGTGGCATTCACGCCAATGCGGTTTCCGCCGCCGAACCCAACCGCAGTAGTGCTTCTTCCGAGCCGGGATAGCCGAGCATCATCAACCCACAACCCGCAGTTCCCGTCGGCAGGGTCAGCGCCGCAAGCCCCATCAGATTGCCGATGCGCGTGTTGCGCAAAGCCAGCAGATTCTCGGTCACGTAATAGTCGTGATCACTGAGGAGCCGTTCCAGGTTGGGCGGCAGGATGGGTGCGGTTGGCGCCAGAACCGCATCAAACCCGGCGGTCGCTGCATCCCATGCCGCGCGACAGGCCTTGAGCTTGGACCACGCGGCCACATAGTCGGGGCCTGACACATCTTTTCCGGTGCGGAACCGTTCAAGAATCTCGGGATACATCGCCTCGGGGTTGGCCTCGATAACGTCTTTCCACAGCCCGTAGGCCTCGGTCGTATAGAGAACACCCGAAAGCGCCATTGCATCGTCCAGTTCAGGCACCTCCAGCGGCACAATCTCGGCCCCGGCATCGCGCAGGCGATCCAGCGCATCGTCGAACGCCTTTCGCGGCGCATCTCGCAGGTCGCCTTTGGCGACGTTCTGCAACTCGGCAAAGCGGCGACCTTTCAGGCTGGCACCGCGCAGATCCGCAGGTGAGCCGCCTTCCAGCAAGGCCAGCATATGGGCGGCATCTTCGACAGAACGCGCCAGAGGGCCAACCGTGTCGAACCGCAGACAGAGCGGCACGACCCCTTCAAGGCTGAGCCGCCCGGCCGTGGTTTTAAGCCCCACCAGATTGTTCCAGGCCGCCGGAATTCGCACCGACCCACCTGTGTCCGAGCCAATCCCGCAAGCCGCCAGCCCCCAAGCCACCGAGGCCCCGGCACCCGAGGATGATCCTCCCGGTACGGCATCCTCATCGTCCACACAGGGCGGCGTGTCCGTGATCGGGTTCAGACCAAGCCCAGAAAACGCCAGCTCGCTCATGTGGGTTTTGCCGAGGCACACGGTGCCCATAGCCGTTGCGTTGCGTAGGACCACCGCGTCCGCGTCCGGCACGCGCCCTTTCAACAAGGCCGAGCCTGCCTCAGTTCCGATACCAGCCGTGTCGAACAGATCCTTCCAGCTGATCGGCACGCCATCCAGCAAGGACCGACGCAGACCCAAGGCGGCGCGCTCTTTCGCGGCTTTTGCCTCAGAACGGGCACGATCATGGGTGACGCGCGCATAGATACGGTCGCGATGGGGATGGGCGTCAATGGCGGCCAGATAGGTCTCGGTCAGTTCAACGGGGTCGATTTGCCCCTTCCCGATCCCACGGCCCAAATCACAGGCCGTCATGGTTAGCCATTCCTGCATCACACCCCTCCTTGCGTCTGACTTTCTGGGACGGTAGCGACAGGACCGCACATGGACAATCCCGAAAGGGCGCGCATATTGCAGGGCATGACACGGGCATCGAATATCCTGATCGTGGGCGGAGGCCTGAACGGCGCGGCCCTGGCATTGGCACTGGCGCAAACCGGGCATTCTGTTTGCGTGATTGACACGTTGGGCGAAAAGCTCCGCAAGAACGCGGCATTCGACGGGCGGTCTTATGCACTCGCGCTGGCGTCAAAGCGGTTGCTGGACGCAATCGGCGTGTGGGAGCGGGTTGAGGACCATGCTCAGCCCATGCTTGAGATCAAGGTCACCGATGGCCATGCGGGTATCGGGCCGTCCCCCTTTTTCATGCATTTCGACCATGCCGAGATCGAGGAAGGCCCGATGGGCTACATGGTCGAAGATCGCCACCTGCGCCGCGCGTTTCTTGAGGCGATGGCGAAAGACAAAGCGATCACCCAAATCAACGGCAGAACGGTCGTTTCGCAACAGGTCGATGCAACCGGCGTAACGTTGACGCTGGATGATGGTGCGCGTGTTGAGGGTCATCTGATCGTAGGCTGCGACGGGCGCAGCAGCGGAACCGCGGCCCGCGCCGGGATCAAGCGTACCGGCTGGGATTACGGCCAGACCGCCCTGGTCTGCGCGATTGAACACGACCTGCCGCATCACGGCATTGCACATCAGTTCTTCATGCCCCCCGGCCCACTTGCGATCCTGCCACTGACTGGCAATCGCAGCTCGATCGTCTGGAGCGAACGCACCGAGGCAGCACAGCGCATCAATGCCCTGCCCGAGGCCGAGTATCTGCAGGTCTTGCGCCCTCGGTTCGGGGATTTTCTGGGCGATATCCGCTTGCAGGGTGACCGCTTTACCTATCCGCTGAACCTGACCATCGCCAATTCCTTCATCTCCGATCGCCTTGCCCTTGTGGGGGATGCCGCACACGGGATGCACCCCATTGCAGGCCAGGGCCTGAACGCCGGGCTGCGGGACGTGGGTGCCTTGGCCGAAGTGCTGACCTTGGCCGGACGGCGCGGCGAGGATATCGGCTCGGTTCTGGTGCTGGAGCGCTATCAGGAATGGCGGCGGTTCGACACAGCCTCACTGGCGATGGCGACCGATGTGTTCAACAAGCTGTTTTCGAATGACAACCCGCTGCTACGCCTTGGGCGGGACATCGGGATGGGCATTGTCGGATCCTTGCCCGGCCTACGCCGGGGCTTCGTTCGCGAAGCCGCCGGGTTGACCGGCGACCTGCCGAAGCTGTTGCAAGGACGGGCAATCTAGAGCGTACTTGAGCGTTCAAAAACGGTCAGTCCAGCGTGCGCGCCTCATCGACCAGCATCACGGGGATGCCGTTGCGGATCGGAAAGGCCAAACCGGCAGCCTTCGACACCAGCTCCTGCTTGTCCGCATCATAGTGCAGCGTCGTATGCGTCTGAGGGCAAATTAACGCTTCAAGCATGTGGCGGTCAAAAGCGTGTTCAGGCTCGCTCATTGCAGTTTTTCCTCATTTGATCCGCCCCGCAGCGCGAATTCGATCAATGTCACCAGTGTCTCACGCCTTGTGCGCAGACAGGGGGCCTCTAGCAGGGCCTGTTTGTCTTCGGGATCGAAATCCATCAGCATCGAGAGGGAATTCACCAAAAGCTCATCATCAGCTTCTTTCAGCGAGTCCCAATCCGTCGACAGATCACGCGATTCGAAGAAGCGTTCCAGCAGGTTCAGAAAGCGGCTGCGGTCGAACACATCGTCCTTCTCGGCCTTGCCAAGATCGCGGTCAAACCCCTCCCAGGACACTTCGCACCGGCGGTAAGGCGTGAATGCATCCAGTTCGGACTTGATGCGGTATCGGGAAACACCGGTCAGAGTGATCAGATAGCGGCCATCCTCAGTCTCTGAGAATTGCGTGACACGACCGGCGCAACCAATGCGATGCAGTTTTGTGTCATCGCTCAGCGAGGGGTTCGGCTGAACCATTCCGATCAGCCGCTCCTTTGTTTTCAAGGCATCGTCAAGCATCTGCAGGTAGCGTGGCTCGAAGATGTGCAACGGCAATCGAGACCGGGGCAGCAGCAACGCCCCGGGCAGTGGAAACACGGATATCGTATCCGGCAAGTCGGCGGGATGAATCATAGACCCGAGTCTAGCTCTGATCCGAAATTAGGCAAATATCATCGAGCTGAGTTTGCGCCGCCCGTTCAGAACAATCGGATCGTTAGGCTTGAGCGCATCGAAGATCGTGAACAACTGCGTTTTGGCAGCACCCTCGTTCCACTCACGATCGCGGCGGAACAGCTCCAACAGTTGCGTCACAGCCTCTTCCACATCGCCATTGGCATGTAGGGCCTGTGCGAGATCGAACCGAGCCTGATGATTGTCCGGCTCGGCCTCAACGGCTGCGGTCAGCTCGGCCACCGGACCCGCATCCGCCGCCTGCTTGGCCAGTTCCAACTGGGCATGAGCGGCTTCGAGTTCCGGAGCGTTGGATATCTCGGCAGGCGCACCGTTCAGGATCGCCTCGGCCTGTTCCAGATCATCCGAGGCAATATGCGCACGCACCAAACCACCATAGGCGGCAGCATGGTTGGGGTCTTCGCCCAGAATCGCGGCAAAGGTCTGCGCCGCATCTACGGCTGCACCTTCTGCCAGCATTTCTTCGGCCGCCTGCACGGCATCCTCCAGTTGACCACCGGGGCTTTCGCCACCGGCCGCCTCGATCACGCGGTCGATAAATGCTTTGATCTCGGAACTCGGCAAAGCGCCTTGAAAGCCGTCCACCGGCTGACCCTTGAAGAATGCATAGACGGTCGGAATCGACTGAATGCGCATCTGAGATGCGATCATTTGCGCCTCGTCCACGTTGATCTTTACCATCTTGACCGCGCCTTTGGCTGCGGTCACCGCCTCTTCAAGCGCAGGCCCAAGCGTCTTGCACGGGCCACACCAAGGGGCCCAGAAATCCACGATCACCGGAACATCCTGAGACGCCTCGACAACATCCTCCATAAAGGTGGCTTCGCTGCTGTCCTTGATCAGATCGGTGGCTGAGGTGCTTTCCGCGCCGCTCAGAAGGTCCATGGCATTCACTCTCCGGTTCAAACGTGCGCCCTATATGCAGTCCCTTGCTGCAGAAACCAAGGGCCGAGTTGCAGGTCTAAAGGTCGAAACTGGCGAAAACGGGGGCGTGATCGCTTGGTTTTTCCCACCCGCGCGCGTCGCGCAGGACACGGCTGGAATGCCCCGCGTTCGAAATATCCGGGGTGGCCCAAACGTGATCCAGTCGCCGGCCCTTGTCAGCAGCGTCCCAATCGCGCGCCCGGTAGGACCACCAACTATAAAGCTGCCCTTCAGGGATGTCCTGCCGGGTGATATCGATCCAACCGCCCGCATCTTGTGTTTCAGCCAATGCCTCAACCTCAATCGGCGTGTGCGAGACGACCTTGAGCAGTTGTTTGTGCGACCACACATCGTCCTTGCGCGGGGCGATGTTCAGATCACCAACCAGAATGGATTTTTCAGGCTTTTCCGCATGGAACCAGTCGCGCATATCGGTTAGGTAGTCGAGCTTTTGCCCGAACTTCTCGTTCACCTCTCGATCCGGCACATCCCCGCCTGCAGGGACATAGAAGTTTTGGATGGTGACGCCATTTTCCAAGCGCGCCGCGATGTGACGAGCATGGCCAAGACCGGCGAAATCTTTGTCGCCGACCTCTTCCATCGGGATGCGCGACAGAATGGCGACACCGTTGTATCCCTTCTGCCCACGGGCCACCATGTGAGTATAACCCAGCTCAGCAAACCCTTCGGTCGGAATCTTTTCAACCGGAGACTTGCATTCCTGCAAACACAGCACATCCGGAGCCTCTTCCTGCAGCAATTTCAGCACGATAGGCTCGCGCAGGCGGACCGAGTTGATGTTCCAGGTGGCAAGGGTGAAGGGCATAATAGGGGAATCCTTTGTCGAAGCCGGGCTTGGCGTGGCACGGCGTTGGGCGCCACGAGAACAGGCCATAAACGTCTAGGGTTCGTCAATGACTGCTATGCGGGCGATACGAGCTTTTGATGCGCTCAGTCCGCGTCGCCGAAATAGACGAAACTCATTTTGTTGCCATCAAGGTCTCGGACGTAAGCTCCATAGAAGTCAGGGCCATATTGCGGGCGTGGTCCCGGCTCCCCTTCGTTGGTTCCGCCAGCAGAGAGAGCCGCCGCATGGGCTGCCTGCACTTCTTCTTCGCTTTCGCACAGCAAACCGACCATATTCCCATTGCCTGGCGTTGCTGCTTCCTTGTTGTACGGCGGAGCGACCCAAATCCGCCCACCACCGCGCAGACCATAGCAAAACCCATGGGGCATGAATTCCATGACCACCGTTCCACCAATCAGGGGCAAGACGGCATCGAAGTAATCCCTCGCCTTTGCTACATCGTTTGAACCGATCATCACGTAATTTAGGGACATAGTATACCTCGCGAAATATATGGAACATATCAGGAACAAATGACATTCCGTCGACCGTAGTGCAACCCCTGAATTGCGGAGGTCGCAAAAGGACCCATACCTCAGACACTGGTTCAACTGACGCATCTTGCCGATTGAACAAACATTTTCTGAGCGGGTAGTGATAGGCAGCCCAACGCCGGGGCATGAGCGATTGTGGACACGCTCAACGAAAAAAAGCCGGGCCATCTGGCCCGGCAGTCCAACAGGGAGGTACATGTCATTACCCGGACATGCACGGGTTGGGAGTAACCTAATTATGACTTCAGCGTATCACTTTGATCCAAATCAATCCACCTCGGATCAAGATACCAGTCGATATCCACCTGACTCTGTGACCAAAAGGCGAGCATTTGACGGATCAGGCTCGATTTTCTGACGCAGGCGGTAGATGTGCGTCTCGAGCGTGTGGGTCGTCACACCCGCGTTATAGCCCCAGACCTCATGTAGCAGGACGTCGCGCGCCACCACACCATCGGTCGAGCGGTAGAGGAACTTGAGGATGTTGGTTTCCTTCTCGGTCAGACGGATTTTCCGGTCTTCCTCGGTGATCAGCATCTTCATTGCAGGCTTGAACGTGTAGGGGCCAAGTACGAATACGGCATCTTCGGACTGTTCATGCTGACGCAACTGCGCGCGGATGCGGGCCAGCAAAACCGGGAATTTGAAGGGCTTGGGGACATAGTCATTGGCACCGGCATCAAGACCCAGGATCGTGTCGGCGTCACTGTCATGGCCCGTAAGCATAAGGATCGGGCTTTTGACACCCTGCTTGCGCATCAGGCGGCACAGCTCTCGACCGTCCGTGTCGGGAAGACCCACATCCAGAATCACGAGGTCATAGATCGCTTCGCGCGCGCGCTCCATCGCGGACGCTCCGTCAGAGGCTTCGAACACGTCGAAATCCTCGGTCATCACAAGTTGCTCGCTGAGCGCCTCGCGCAGGTCCTCGTCATCATCCACCAACAGGATTTTCTTGAGCTGAGCCATTCTTGGGTCCTCCAAAGCCTTTCCCATCACTTGCGTGTGGAATATGCAATCAACAAGATTTACTGCAACCGTTTCACGCCTTCGTGTCAGACGCAGCGGAAATGTTTCACAATTCCAGCCGAAAGCGCTAGGAAAAGGGTCGAACGTTATAGGGTAACATAGATGAGTCTCATCCCCGATATCACCGAATTGCTGGCGCGCGCGCGGGCTGACCTGCGGATGGGCGTGCCAATCGTGCTGGTGGATGACAATGGCGGCAGCGTTCTGGCCATCTCGGCCGAGACGATTACGCCCCAGCGACTGGCCGATCTGCGCAGTTTGGGTGGGGCACCTGTGGTGGCCATCACCGGGCGACGGGCGGAAACGCTGAAAGCGCGCGCTTACGACGGCGATCTGGCGCGGGTGTTGATTCCGGCAGATGCAGACATGGCATGGGTGCAGGCCGTGGCGGATCCATCGGACGATCTGAATGCGCCGATGAAAGGCCCGCTGATGACGGAAAGGCAGGGCAATGCCAACCTGCACCGCATTGCCATCGCTCTGGCCAAATCCGCCCGATTGCTGCCTGCTGCCGTGGTGCTGCCAGTCGAAGACGGCCGTAGTTTTGTGGCGACCCACGGTTTGACTTGCATAGATCACTCCCGGGCCGCGCCGCATCTGGCAGATCGCAGCGCCCTGCACCCGGTTGTCGCCGCGCGCTTGCCGATGGAGGTGTCCGAGGCCGGTCGGTTGCACGTTTTCCGCCCTGAAGACGGCGGGGAAGAGCATTACGCGGTCGAGGTCGGGCGACCGGATCGCAGCAAGCCCGTCTTGGCTCGGCTTCATTCGGCCTGTTTTACCGGCGACATCATGGGCAGCCTGAAATGTGACTGCGGCCCTCAGCTGCGCGGCGCACTGGCTCAGATGGGTGCCGAGGGCGCAGGCGTGTTGCTCTATCTGAATCAAGAAGGACGTGGAATCGGGCTGGCCAACAAGATGCGCGCCTACTTCCTGCAGGATCAGGGCTTTGACACGGTCGAAGCCAACCATCGCCTCGGATTTGAAGATGATGAGCGCGATTTTCGCCTCGGATCGGATATTCTGAAATCTCTGGGCTTCAGCTCGGTCCGGTTGCTGACCAACAATCCCGCGAAGATCGCCATGATGGAGCGCACAGGGATCGCCGTCGCCGAGCGGGTTCCGCTGAAAGTCGGGGAGACCGCCCATAACCGCGGATATCTTGAGACCAAGGCTGCGAAATCCGGACATTTGCTGTGACACCCACAGATTTGGTGCTGACCCCACGAGGCGTTCGGTTCCGGGGACGGTCCTTTCCCTGCTCAATCGGGAAAGGTAGGCGGAGTACCACCAAACGCGAAGGCGATGGCGCCACACCAGTCGGTGTTCATCGCATTGTTGGAATGCTCTACCGCGCGGATCGGATATCGGCGCCTGCGTCATGGGCCATTCCAATCGGCCCGCAAGACCTGTGGTCAGACGATTCGAAAGACAGCCGCTATAATCAACTGGTCACTGCCCCCTATCCGTTCAGCCATGAACGGTTGCGCCGCGCGGACCCTCTCTATGACTTGGTGCTGCTGACCGATTGGAACTGGCCGAATGCGGTGCCGGGCAAAGGCTCTGCCATCTTCCTGCACCAATGGCGGCGACCGGGTTATCCGACCGAGGGCTGTATCGCCTTCCGGCGCGATCACCTGCGCTGGATAGCCGAGCGGATCACGCCCGGCACCCGCCTGATCATTCCTGAGGTCTGATCCGTTCGCCAAAGATCGCCGATCCGACGCGCACATGGGTGGCCCCAAGCGCAATCGCCTGTTCGAAATCGCCGCTCATGCCCATTGAAAGACCCTTAAGGTCATTGCGGGCGGCAATCTTCGCCAGCAAGGCAAAATGCAGTGCGGGTTCTTCCTCGACCGGCGGGATGCACATCAGACCGCGTATGGGCAGGTCCAGCGCCCGGCATTCCGCAATGAACCCATCCGCATCTGCGGGGAGTATACCGGCCTTCTGTTCCTCTTCTCCCGTATTGACCTGAATGAAGAGGTCCGGGCAGAACCCGAGCTCCTGCGTCAACCGCGCCAGAGTCTTCGCCAGTTTCGGGCGATCGACAGAGTGGATGGCATCGCAAAGCTCCATCGCCTGACGGGCTTTGTTGGTTTGCAAAGGGCCGATCAAATGCAGATCAATTCCGGCGAATTGTTCCTTGAACGCGGGCCATTTACCGGCGGCCTCCTGCACGCGGTTCTCGCCAAAGCACCGGTGACCCTGTTCCAGCACATCCTGCACACGCTCGTTTGGTTGCACTTTGGATACGGCGATCAGCTTCACCGACCCGGCAGCCCGCCCTGCTTTGGCTTCGGCTTTTGCGATACGGGCGGAAATCTCTGACAGCGACATGATGATCCTCAAATCTGGTTTGCAGCGAGACAAACACCAAGTCGGTGCAAAAGAAAAGGGCGGGTCCGAAGACCCGCCCTAGAACCGTCTGGTTCAGATCAACTTAGAAGTTGAACTGGGCACCAAAGTCGGCGCGGACATAGCTGTCTGCTTCACCTTCTTTGATCTGGCCGATACCACCGCGCAGCGATACACCACCGCCCAGGTCGTAGTGAGCGCCGATACCAACGTTGCGGGTATCGCCATCAGCCGAACCGTCACCGTAGACGAACTGGATGGTGGTCGCAGCGCCAACGTTGTAGGCAACCGACAAACCGTATGCAGTGCCGTCGGTGGCATCTACTTCGGTGTTATCGTCTGCAACAAACAGAGTACCTGCGAAGTCACCAAACTCAGCACCCAAGGTGAAAACGAGCAGGCTTGGGTCGTCGCCATCACCACCGTCGGTCTGACCGTAGGCCAGAGCGGCAGTAACGTTGTCGAAGGTGTAGGTCGCGCTGATGTCCCAACGGTCTGCGTCAGTGCTGACGATCGTTGCAGGAGCAGGATCAGCAGGAGGAACAGTACCAGTACCGGTGACTGTTGCCACAGTGGTGGCCGCTTGGTCGTAGGACGCGCCAAACGCGAAGTCACCAACAGCGTACTGGAAGAAGACGCCGTTTACGCCTTCGCCGGTCGAGCTGTATGTTGCGAAGCCATAGTCAACACCCGAGTACTGACCCAGGAATGTTTCCAGACCAACTTCGTAGCCGTAGTAGTTTGCAAGGTTGTCGAACGAACCGGCGATGTTGCCGGCGTCAACACGCAGACCACCGAAGATGACCGAGTAACGCGCGCCGTTCAGGGTTGCCTGATCCTCTGCGGCTTCACCCAGAGCATCGTCGTCGGCTTGCAGACGGATACGACCCTCGAAGCGGACACCAGCGTCGGTTTCAGCGATTGCGTCGATGTTCAGACGGAAGCGCGAAACCAAAATGGTGTCGTCAACGTCTTCATTGACACCTGCCGCGAAGACGTCATCGGCAGTTCCGGATACGCCGTCTGCACCAGGACCTTCAAAGGTTTGGGTTTCAGTGCGGTCTTCTTGGTAACCAATACCAAAACGACCATAACCGCTGAAGTTCACTTCAGCTGCTGCAACGCCTGCGGTCGCTACCAGCGCCGTCGTTGCAAAGAGAACTTTTTTCATCTTGTTTCCCTCGGTTTCAAAAAGTTTTTCTACTCGACACATGCAAAGCACATGTCTCAGCACGGACATCGTTTCGCTCTTTTCCCCCCCTTTGCGCAAGGTTGGCCTAAATAACAGGACCGCATTGAAGTTGGATTGGTGCAAGGATGCCACAGTCCTGATCACCGCCCTGTCACGCGGATATAGTGGGATTTGATAAGAATAGGCTTGTTGCGCAAAGGGTCCTTGGCTAGGAGTAGCTTCCAATGACCGCAAATATAGCGAAACAGGACCGACCGACGATGCGCTTGCCGACGACTTTGGGTTTGATCTTTCTGACTGCCACTCTTGCAGCATGCGGACAGAATCGCAGTGCCGTCACCAACCCGGATTTGCTAAGTACCGGCAGCACCCGCACGGAAGAGCGCGAGCTGGATGATCCAGAACGCACAACCATCTGGGATGTCTTTGGCCCCAAAAATGCCGAGCAGACCACCAATGTGAACCGTTACCTGTGGGCGGCGTCACTGGATGTTCTGAATTTCCTGCCCGTGCAAGAGGTCGATCCCTTTACCGGAGTAATCGTAACGGGTTACGGCACCCCTCCGGGCGGTGGGCGGCAATATCGCGCCACCGTGCATATAAGTGACCCGGCGCTTGCGGCGCGGTCCCTTTCGGTTGCGCTGCAGTCCAGCGGGGGCTCTCCGGTCAGCGCCGCAACCACCCGCGCGGTTGAGGATGCGATCCTCTCGCGTGCAAGACAGCTACGGATTGCAGACAACAAGTTCTAGCAACCCGCTCAAAATCGCTCTAAAGACCACGCCGGGTTCCTACCCGGCGTTTTCAGTTACGAAGGACCGCATGATGTCGCGCTACTCGGCCAGTGAAATCGAAGCAAAATGGCAAGAGGCCTGGGACAAGGCCGGAATCTTCACCGCCGACCACAAGGCGGACAAGCCGAAATACTACGTGCTTGAGATGTTCCCATACCCGTCTGGCCGAATCCATATGGGTCACGTGCGCAACTACACGATGGGCGACGTGATCGCGCGACACAAGCTGGCGACCGGCCACAATGTCTTGCACCCGATGGGGTGGGACGCGTTCGGGATGCCCGCAGAAAACGCCGCGATGGCAATCGGCGGCCACCCGAAAGACTGGACCTATGGCAACATCGCCGACATGCGCGGGCAGATGAAGCCTCTGGGCCTGTCGATCGACTGGTCGCGCGAATTCGCCACCTGTGACCCGGAATATTATGGCCAGCAGCAGGCGCTGTTCCTCGATATGCTAGAGGCCGGTCTGGTCTACCGCAAGAACGCCGTCGTGAACTGGGATCCGGTGGATATGACCGTTCTGGCCAACGAGCAGGTTGAAAACGGGCGCGGCTGGCGCTCGGGCGCTTTGGTGGAAAGGCGCGAGCTGACGCAATGGTTCTTCAAGATCTCGGACTACTCCGAGGAGCTGCTGGACGCTCTGGACACGCTTGAAAACTGGCCCGCCAAAGTCCGCCTGATGCAGGAGAACTGGATCGGCAAGTCGCGTGGCTTGCAATTTGGCTTTGAGCGCACGGACGGAGGTGAGCCGATCACCGTATACACGACTCGCCCCGACACTCTGCTGGGCGCGTCTTTTGTCGGCATCTCGCCAGATCACCCGATTGCCAAACAGCTTGAGGCTGAAAACCCGGAAGTTGCTGAATTCGTTGCTGAATGCCGCAAAGGTGGCACCACTGAAGAGGCCATCGAGACCGCCGAGAAGCTGGGCTATGACACTGGCATCAAGGTCAAGCACCCTCTGGACCCGAACTGGGAACTGCCGGTCTGGATCGCGAATTTCATCCTGATGGATTACGGCACGGGCGCTATCTTCGCCTGCCCGGCTCATGATCAGCGCGATCTGGATTTCTGCCGCAAATACGGCCTGCCAGTGGTCGATACGTTCTTTGCACTGGACGATGAGTCTCCGGTCGACAAGCTCGCATTCGTTCCACCTAAAACTGAGAAAGTCCGTTGGGTGAACCATTTCGCGGGCCTGGCCGAAGCAACCGGCGAAGAGGCTATCAACGCCACCGTCGATTTTGCAGAAAAGGCCGGTTGGGGCGAAGGTGTCACCAAATTCCGTCTGCGCGACTGGGGTCTGAGCCGCCAGCGCTACTGGGGTTGCCCGATTCCCGTGGTCCACTGCGAAAAATGCGGCACGGTTCCTGAAAAGAAAGAGAATCTGCCGATTGAGCTGCCCTATGATGACGGCAACGGCAAAGCCATCGACTTTTCGATCCCCGGCAATCCGCTGGACCGCCACCCCAGCTGGCGGGATACGCCCTGCCCGTCCTGTAGCGCTCCGGCCAAGCGCGAAACCGACACGATGGACACGTTCGTCGATTCGTCCTGGTACTACGCCCGTTTCACCGCTCCACGCGCGGAAACCCCGACTGATTTGGCTGAGGCCGAGTACTGGATGAATGTCGACCAGTATATCGGCGGTATTGAGCATGCGATTCTGCACCTGCTCTATTCCCGCTTTTTCGCCCGCGCGATGCAGATCACCGGCCATCTGCCGAAAAAGGCCATCGAGCCGTTCAATGCGCTGTTCACTCAGGGCATGGTGACGCATGAGATTTACCAGACGCGCGACGCCAATGGCCGCCCGGTCTATCACCTGCCCGAGGATGTGACGACAACGGCAGCTTACGAAGCGAACCTCGCCAAAAACACCCAAGCGGTGCAGGTTTCTGGCGATGGGTTGGTGATTAAGCCCGACGGATCGCCCCGAGTTTCCAGGGAAACAAGTTTCGTTCTCAAAGCAACGGGCGAACAGGTTGAAGTCATCCCTTCGGCCAAAATGTCGAAATCCAAGAAAAACGTCGTGGACCCGGTCAGCATCATCTCGGCCTTCGGCGCAGATACCGCCCGTTGGTTCGTCCTGTCCGATTCGCCGCCCGAGCGGGATGTGGAATGGACAGCCTCCGGCGCCGAGGCCGCGTTCAAGCACCTTAGCCGTGTCCATCGCATCGCGTCCGAAATCGCCGAGTCGGACGTTCCGGCCAATGGAGAAGACGAAACTCTTCTGCGCGAGATGCACAAAGCGATCCATGATGTCTCGGGCGGAGTCGAATCCTTTGGCTTCAACGCCTCGATTGCCAAGCTTTATGCCTTCACCAACACTCTGGCGAAGTCGAAAGCAGGGACCGAGGCCAAGCGCGAAGCCGCTAAGACTTTGGCACAGTTGATGTCGCCGATGACGCCGCACCTGTCCGAGGAACTCTGGCAGCTGCTGGGTGGTGAGGGTCTTGTGGCAACAGCTGCTTGGCCGGTCGCGGATGAGGCGATGTTGGTCGATGATACGATCACCCTGCCGATCCAGATCAACGGCAAACGCCGCGCGGAAATCAGCGTTCCCAAGGATATGCCTAAGGATGAGGTTGAAAAAATCGCGCTCAGCACCGAAGCTGTGCAAAAGGCGTTGGAGGGAGCCGCGCCGAAGAAGGTGATTGTTGTCCCGGGCCGGATCGTGAATGTCGTCGTTTAACCGCAGAAGTTTTTTGTTTGCCCCGCTGGCTGCCTGTTTTCTTGGGGCCGCCTGCGGGTTTGAACCGATCTATGCGCCCGGTGGGGCGGGCTCGGAACTGTTTGGCAAGGTTGAGGTATCGGCCCCGAACACGGTCGAGAGTTACCTGCTGGTTCAAAACCTCGAACAAAAGCTGGGGCGCAGCGCGACCTCAGGCAATGCCTACAGTCTGGATGTCCGTGTTGAGACCGCCGTCCAGGCTGCTGCGATCACGTCCACCAACGAAATCAACCGTTTGTCCATCGACGGGCGCGCCGAATACACGTTGAAATCGAATGAAACCGGGCAGATTCTGGCCTCGGGCGAAGTCACGGATTTCGTGGGCTATTCGGCGGCAGGTTCCACCGTTTCGACCCTGGCGGATGAGCGCGACGCCCGAGAGCGCCTGATGGTGATTCTGTCCGACCAGATCGTCAATCGCCTCTATGCGACGCCGGACCTGACCTCATGAAGTTGAGCCCGCGCGAGGCTGACGGGTATTTTGCCAGACCGGACGCGGACAAAACCGGGCTTTTGATCTACGGCGCCGATACCATGCGCGTGGCTTTGAAGCGCCAACAGGTCTTGACCGCCCTGCTTGGGGCAAATGCCGAAGAAGAGATGCGTCTGACCCGAATGCCTGGCAGCGATCTGCGCGGCGACCCGGCGCTATTGCTGGATGCGGTCAAAGCGGTTGGTTTTTTCCCCGGCCCCCGCGCGGTGTTCGTGGAAGAGGCAACCGATACCGCCGCACCCTCGATCCTTGCTGCGCTTGAGGATTGGACGCCCGGAGATGCTCAGATCATCGTGACGGCTGGCCAGCTGAAAGCCAGCTCGAAAATCCGCAAGGCCTTCGAAACGCATCCAGCAGCCTATGCGGTGGGCATCTATGACGATCCGCCCTCTCGGGCCGAGGTTGAACGGATTCTGACTCAAGCCGGATTGCAGAACATCCCACGCGACGCGATGTCGGCGCTGGGAGAGTTGGCGGTCAGCCTCAGCCCCGGAGATTTCACCCAAACGGTCGAAAAGCTGTCGCTGTATAAACGCGACGACGAGAGCGAGCTCAGCCTGGAAGATATCGAAGCCTGCGCGCCCCGCTCAACCGAAGCGGCGCTGGATGATGTATTGAATGTGGTCGCCGAAGGCCGCGCCGGAGAGATCGGGCCGCTGATCCGTCGCCTGCAGGCGCAGGGCACCAACGGGGTGACGCTGTGTATCGGCGCGACTCGGCATTTCCGCACGCTTTACGCCTGTGCCTCCGACCCCGGCGGAGCAGCGCAGGGAATCGGCAAGCTGCGCCCGCCGGTCTATGGCAAACGACGCGACCGTATTTTGCGGCAGGCTCAAGGTTGGGGTGCGCCAAAGCTGCAGACGGCGCTTACAGTGCTGACAGATACCGACCTGTCGCTGCGCTCGGCAGGGCAAACGGCCCCCGCGATGGCCTTGGTCGAACGCGCGATGATCCGGCTGGCGATGCTGGCCCGGTCGCGTTAGCGGTTCAGCC
Organism: Ruegeria sp. C8; assembly: GCF_056537565.1. NCBI lineage: Bacteria > Pseudomonadati > Pseudomonadota > Alphaproteobacteria > Rhodobacterales > Roseobacteraceae > Ruegeria > Ruegeria sp. C8. Next base: position 202,610 of record NZ_JBQFRV010000005.1, on the reverse strand, counting down.
AGTCGCCCGCCGACCTTCCTGCCCAGCGCCCCGTCGCCAGACAGGCGGTGAGAAGATAGCCGCCGGTAGGTGCCTCCCAATCCAACATCTCACCAGCGCAGAACACTCCGGGCATCGCGGCTAGCATCAATTCGTCGTTCACAGCAGCGCGTGTGATGCCTCCGGCGGTCGAAATCGCCTCATCCATCGGGCGCAATCCTGCGTGGCGTACCGGCAGGGCTTTGATCAGTGCGGCCACGTCGTCGGGTGCGTCTGGAAGGGGGCGGGCAAACTCCATCAGCAAAGCAGTTCGCACCGGTCCAAGTTTCAGGGCTTTGCGCAGGTGATTGGACAAGCTCATCTTGCCGCGCGGTTTTGCCAGGCGCGCGACCACTTCCGAGGTCGACAAGTCAGGCATCAGGTCAATCGTCAGCGGCTCGCCCTCTCGCACCGGCTTGCAGATGGTGTAGATGCCTCCGCCTTCCAAGCCGCGGGCCGAGATCACCGCCTCGCCCCGTGTGCGCTGGGTGCCGGCTTGTAGCGCGACCCCTTTGATCGGCGCGCCAAAATGCACGGTCATGTGATCTGACCAGTCGATCAAAAGCCCAGCATTTGCGGGTGCAAACGGTGCGAGTTGCACGCCTTTCTCTGCCAGCCATGGCGCCCAGGCCCCGTCCGAGCCCAACCGCGCCCAGCTGGCCCCGCCCATGGCAAGCACGGTTGCGTCGGGCTGCAGCCGTTGCGGACCATCCGGGGTATCAAACACCAGAGCTTCGCCCTCCCACCCAGTCCAGCGCCAGCGGGTTCGGATCTCGACACCACTATCCGAAAGACGCGCCAGCCATGCACGCAGCAAGGGTGAGGCTTTCATAACGGTTGGAAAAACACGGCCTGTTGAGCCGGTGAAAAGCTCTTGCCCCAAGTCGCGCGCCCAGTCCTGCACAGCCTGCGCGTCGAACTCAGCCAGCATCGGGCGAAGCCAGCCTGCGGCTTCATCATAAGATTGAATCAGTGTCTCAAGGGACTCATCCTTGGTTAGGTTGAGACCCGACTTGCCCGCCATGAGGAACTTGCGCGCGACCGAAGGCTTGGCTTCGGCCACCAGAACCGAGTGACCGGCAAGGGCAAGCTGCTCGGCCGCCATCAACCCGGCCGGTCCTGCCCCGATCACCACTGCCTGCGCCATCCTCGCCCTCTTGCCTTCGCCGCCCGCAGGCGCATCATTCCCAATCATGACGAACAGCGATCCGATCTGCCCGCTTTGCGACCGCCCCATTCCCGATGGCGGCGGCAGCCTGCATCATCTGATCCCAAAACTCAAAGGAGGCAAGGGCGGACCAACCGTTCTGCTGCACCAGATCTGCCACAAAGAGGTCCACGCCACCCTGTCCGAGGCCGAGCTGGCGCGCAGCTTCAACACGGTTGAGGCCCTGCGCGCCCATCCAAGGCTTGAGAAATTCCTGAACTGGGTGCGCAAGCGTCCGCCCGGTTTCCGGTCGAAAGTTCCGGGCAAGCGGCGCGGGCGCTGATCAGATCGCTTTGCGTTTGATTTGAATCGAAATACGCTGCCTCTCTCTGCGGTCGAACGCGGATTTCGATGATCTCACCTCAATTAAAACGCAAAACGCTTTAGCCGGGCAGAACCGGATCGCCAAACGCATCCGAAAGCGCGGCGGGTAGCCCCTCGACTTCGATCCCCTGATAGTCGGGAACAGGCGCGAATTGGGCGTCTTGCACATGCTGGAACTCGAGCGTTGTGTAGGGTCGTTTCCAGAGCCATTCGCGATTCTCAACCGCCCAAAGGTCAGGATCGGGCGGAGCCTCAAGCGTGAAGGCATAAAAATGCAGGTCAAACCCATAGGCCGCTACGTCCTGCATCGACAGAAGCTCCATACCCTGAGCGCGACAAAACGCATCCTCGGCGGAGATATCTCCTGTGCGTAAGGTGATCTGACCCACTCGTGCCCCTGCAAACGGGGCCGCGGGGTCGGCGGCATTTTCCGGGCGGTTGCCTTCAAAATCATGCTGCAAAAGCTCGATCACAAAGCCTTCAGGGTCGCTGAGATGCGCCATATACCCGATATCGAGGAACTGACGCGGTTCGCTGACAGCATAGCCTTTGGCCCGCAGCGCCTCGGCGGCCAGATCGACATCGGGCAGAGTGATCCCGATCTTCCAATAGCGATGCCCCTGATTGTGGGAATACCCCGTACCCCCCGGTAGCAGCAGCAGATCAGCATCTTCGCCGGCGTATCCCACACGCCAGGATTCGCCGATTTCCTGCACCGACATACCCAAAACATCCCGATAGAACCCGGCCAGACGAGCCGGATCAGCAACGCGCAGCCTGACTGCGGACAACCTCAGCGACAAAGCTCTGCAATCCCCGCTGCGATTTCTGGCTTGGCCGCGAGGCTATCGGCAACTAGCTCGCGTGCCGTCGGCATTAGCTCGTCCGGCGAGACGATGCGATCCACCAGACCGAACGCATACGCCTCCTCAGCTGAGATCTTCTGGCCTGACATCAGAATCAGCTTGGTGCGCGCCGGACCAATCAATGAGGCCATGCGCTTGGGGTCGGAGGGTTGCGGCAGAAAGCCCAGCTTCATCACCGGATAGAAGAACTTGGCCGAAGACACCGCGATTCGCAGGTCGCAGGCCAAGGCCATGCCGTTTGCACCTCCCGCCAGCGTTCCGTTCAGTGCCGCAACGGTCAGGCAGGGCAGCGCCGCGATTGCACCCGACAACCGCTCCCAGACGTCCGAGGTCGCAAGCCCCGCGCGGGCTTCCTCCAGATCAGCACCGGCGCTGAAGACGTTGCCAGCGCCGGTCAGGATCAGGGCGCGCGCCTCGGTTGCGGCCTCGGAAATTTCGGCCAACTCGGTCAGCATCGCGCCGGTCAGTGCGTTGGCCTTGCCCGGATTGTTGATCGTGACGGTCCACAATCCGTCTTCCTTAGTCAGTTCAATCACGTCAGGCCGATCCTTTGGCGAATATCGTCTTGGCGCAGGGAAATCTCGGCCCCCAAATATTCGTCGGCGTCCGAAGAACACATCCACAGCAGTGCCTTTGCGGGCCAATCCGCCGGGATGTGAACATCCCAGTCTAGCTGGCTGACAGGGTTGATGCCGCTGGCCTTGATGACACGCTGCATGTCAGTTGCCACTGTGCCCGGTGACAGGCCCATGGCGCGGATGCCATTATGAGCCTCTTCCAGATGCAGGCATTCCGTCAGCATCTTCGCACCGGCTTTCGAGGCGCAATAGTGGCTCCATGCCTCAACCGGGTTCGAGGCAGCGCCTGACGAAACGGTCAGAACCGTCCCTCCACCTGCGGCCCGCATCACCGGCAGAGCGGCCCGCATACCGTAGAAAACACCCTTGAGGTTGATGTCTATGGCCTGGCTCCACGCACTGACATCAGCGTTCGATAGGTGAAAGATCGGCTCGATCACTCCGGCATTGCCGATCAGAACGTCCAAACCGCCGAAACGCGCGACGCAATCGGCCACCGCTTGTTCGACCTGCGCGAAATCGCTGACGTCACAGGCCAGCGCCATCGCATTGTCTCCCAAAGCGGCCGCAAGCGCGTCAATCTGATCATGACTACGGGCCACCAACGCGACATTCGCCCCTGCTGCGGCAAACACGCGCGCGGCCTCGGCACCGATTCCACGGCTGGCCCCTGTTATGAGTACTGTTTTTCCCTGCATTTAACGCTCCTCACGTCTTGGGCTGACCTTTGGCTACAGGCGTAACGCGGAAACGGGGAAAGGGTCCAGCCCTTGCCCCCTTGACGATGCCTGCCACAAGCCCGACCATGCGCGCAAATTGATCAAGAAGGGTTACCTTATGTCTGTTTTCATCCGCCGCAGCTGTGGCGCCGTTCTGGCCTATGCCGTCGCAACTCAAGGTGCATATGCCGACCTGACTGCAAATGACGTCTGGAACGACTGGCAAGAGTATTTCCGGTCCGTAGGTTACACGGTCGAGGGCGAACCCAGCAGCGCTGGCGATGTCATGACCATCAACGACATGACCCTGTCCATGGACTTCCCTGAAGAGGACGGCCAGTTCCAGATGACCATGCCCGAGGTCACGTTGACCGAAAACGGCGATGGCACCGTCAACGTCGGCTTCCCCGGTAGCTTTCCGATGGTCATTTCGGGCGGTGTCGAAGATGAAAAGTTCACAGCAAACCTGACCTACAGCCAGACAGATCTGGAAATGGTTGTGTCAGGTGATCCTTCCGACATGACTTATGACTACACGGCGGCAGCCCTCGGGATTGTGTTGGATTCGATCGAGGGCGGAGACGAGCCAATTCCCGAAGATGCGCTGGAAGGTGGTATCGAATTTACAGGTATGGCTGGCACATCGCGCATGCTGATCGGCGACAATCGCGAGATCACGCAGACGCTCGACGCCGACCAAATGGCCTATAAGTTTAGCTTCAAAGACCCTGAAACCGGGGAATCGGGGTTGATTGACGGGGTACTGAACGGCCTGACATCCAGCGGCGACAGTGTCCTGCCCTCTGGGTTCGATCTGGCTGATCCGCAGGCATTGTATGACGCAGGCTTCGCCTTTTCCGGCATGGTCGCCTATGGCTCGGGCAAGACAGACATCAGCGGCGTCAGCGAAGGTGAGCAATTCACCATGGCAAGCTCGTCCCAAGGTGGCCGACTTGAGGCCAGCGTAGATGGCGAGCGTGTGGCCTATGACCTTGAACAGAATGACGCGAAACTGGCAGTGACGACCGGTGACCTGCCCTTTCCCATCGAGATCGCGATGGCTAAGGCGGGTCTGAACCTGGACATCCCAGTGCAAGAATCGGAGGAAGCCGCGCCCTTCGCCTTCGGCCTGAACCTGACCGATTTCACCATGTCAGATGTCCTCTGGAGCATTTTCGACCCGGCAGGCAACCTGCCGCGCGATCCGGCCACCATTGCGCTGGACACGACCGGCACGGCGAAAGTTCTGTTGAACATCTTCGATCCTGAGCAGGCTGCAGCCCTTGAAGAAGAAGCAGAAGTCCCAGCCGAGCTGCATTCGCTGAAAATCAACGAATTGCTGGTCTCGATGGTTGGCGCGCGCTTGACCGGGGACGGTGATTTTACGTTGGACAACGAGAATCTCGACGAATTCGGCATGCCCATTCCGACTGGCGTTGCGAACCTGCAATTGGTTGGGGCCAACGCACTGATCGACAAACTGATCGGCATGGGCCTGATGTCCGACAACGACGCCTTGGGTGCGCGTATGATGATGGGCATGATGGCTGTTCCGGGTGATGAACCCGACACGCTGAATTCGACAATCGAATTCACTGAAGACGGTCAGATTAAGGCCAATGGTCAGCGCATTAAGTAATGATATTAGAGAGGGCCGCTAGTGATCGGCCCTCCCACACAATACCGTCAGGGTCTTGCGAGAGGCGCGGTGCAAGGCTAGGTCCTTGGCAACACATCCGGAGGCCGCATGACCCGCACACCAGAAGAAATCAGCCAGCAATTGCTTGACGCCGCACGCCTCGCCGGGGCAGAGGCGGCAGATGCCATCGTGATCGACGGATCTTCCGTATCGGTCGAGGTACGTGGCGGCGCGCTGGAACATGCGGAACGCTCAGAAGGCACCGATCTGGGGCTTCGGGTGTTTCTGGGAAAGCAACAGGCCATTGTTTCAAGCTCTGACAGCCGTCCCGAAACGCTGACGGCCATGGCCGAACGGGCCGTCGCCATGGCGCGCGAAGCGCCCGAAGATCCTTTTACCGGTCTGGCGGCCAGCGAGGAATTGACCAACAGCTGGGATCTCGACGCGCTTGAGCTCTTTGATCCCTCCCCCGAACCCTCTGCCGAAGCGCTGATGCAAGATGCGCTGTCGGCTGAGGCCGCAGCTCTGGCTGTTTCCGGCGTATCGCAAGTCTCGGATGCGGCGGCGGGCTATGGCACACATCGGGTGCATCTGGCTGCCACCAACGGCTTCTCGGGCGGGTATGCGCGCAGTAGCCGGTCAACATCCTGCGTTGCGATCTCGGGCGAAGGCACCGGGATGGAGCGGGACTTTGACGGCGACAGCCGCACCTTCCAAGCCGACCTGCGGGACGCCGAGGAGATCGGGCGCTTGGCCGGAGAACGCGCGGTCGGACAGGTTGGCGCGCGACAGCCCGCAACGGGCAGTTTTCCAGTACTGTTTGACGAGCGCATTTCATCATCTTTGATCGGGCACTTGCTGGCCGCCAGCAACGGCGCGGCGATCGCGCGTGGGGCGTCGTGGCTGCAGGATTGTCTGGGCGAACAGGTATTGCCCGAGCATCTGTCGCTGATCGAAGACCCGCACCGCCCACGTATCTCAGGCTCACGCCCGTTTGACGCCGAAGGGCTGGCAACGCGCCGCCGGGCGATTGTTGAGAACGGAGTGCTGACCGGCTGGACGCTGGATCTGGCCAGCGCCCGCAAGCTTGGCATGACCTCAACCGGCAATGCAGCGCGCGGTGTCTCGGGGCCGCCCTCGCCAAGCAACTGGAACCTCAGCTTGACCCAGAGCACCCAAAGCCGCGCGGATCTGATGCGCGATATGGGAACCGGGTTGCTGGTCACCTCGATGATCGGATCGACGATCAACCCCAATACGGGGGATTACTCGCGCGGGGCCTCTGGCTTTTGGGTCGAGAATGGTGAAATCACGCATCCAGTCAATGAATGCACCATCGCGGGCAACCTGCGCGACATGCTGAAACGGATCATCCCGGCCAATGACGCGCGCACTTATCTGTCGCGCGTTGTGCCCTCGGTGCTGATCGAAGGGATGACCCTTGCCGGCAACTGACCTGCCACTGCTGATTGACGCCGCACGCAAGGCCGGAGAGATCGCGACCCGTTTCTCGGGCGCGCAGGCCCAGCGTTGGGACAAGCCCGACGGTGCCGGACCGGTGACCGAGGCCGATCTGGCCGTCAACGAAATGCTGGAACAGATGCTGCCCACGGCGCGGCCCGACTATGGCTGGCTCAGCGAAGAGACCGAGGATAGTCCGGACCGCCTATCGCGGGACCGCGCCTTCATTATCGACCCGATTGACGGCACCCGCAGTTTTGCCGAAGGCTCGCGCACCTGGGCACATTCGTTGGCCGTTACTGAGCACGGAGAAGTCACCGCAGCTGTGATCTACCTGCCCCTGCGCGACCTGTTCTATTCGGCGGCGAAAGGTCAGGGCGCCACCCTGAACGGTGCGCCAATCCGCGCCTCGGAGGCTTCGACGCTTGGGGCTGCCACAATTCTTGCCGCCAAGCCCAACATGAACAGCCACCATTGGCGCGATGGTGACGTGCCGGTGTTTGACCGTGCCTATCGCCCTTCGCTGGCCTATCGCATGGCTTTGGTCGGCGAGGGGCGTTTTGACGGCATGTTGACCCTGCGACCCAGTTGGGAATGGGATATCGCGGCGGGCGACCTGATCATTCGCGAGGCTGGAGGGATATGCACCGACCGCGCTGGCCAGCCCCTGCGGTTCAACAACGCGCGCCCCCAGCTGAATGGCGTTCTTGCCACGGCGCAGGATATCCACAACCAGCTTTCGTCCCGGCTTGATCCGAACGGCCCTGGCATCGCCCCATGAGCAAACCGCGATCTCTAAGCCTTGCGGCCTACCGGGTCCTGTCCTGGGGGGGTGCACAGCAAAACATCCGACCAGATCAGCCCCGCCCGGACGGAGAGCTTGTCTGGGTTCACATCGCAACACGCGACCGCTTGCGTGCAATCAGTGACTTTTGCCTCAGACTGCAACAGGCCCGACCCGGCCTGTCGATCCTGCTGAGCGCCCCGCCCGAGATCGACCTGAGCCGCTGGACAGGAAGCCCCTTTCCCATGGTCAACCTGCCCGCCGAACAAACCGGCGCAGCGCGGGCTTTTCTGGACCATTGGAAACCCGATCTGGGTCTGTGGGTCGGAGGGGGATTGATGCCCAGCATCATCACCCGCGCGGAAGAGCGCAAAATCCCGATGCTTCTGATTGAGGCGCAGTTGGATGTCGTCTTGTCCCGCAATGCGCGGTGGCTGCCGGATATCAGCAGATATACGTTCGATTGCTTCGAACATATACTCACCACCACCGACGAAACGGCCCGCCAGATCCGGCGAATGGGGGTTGCCTCCTCCAAAGTGCGCAAAGCGCCGCCGCTGCAGTTCAGCCCGAACCCGCAACCCTGGCCCGAGGACGAGTTGATCGAGACCAACCACGCCCTCGCCGGACGTCCGGTTTGGCTGGCGGCGCGGGTTCAGGCGAAGGAGTTCATCTCGGTCCTCAGCGCCCATCGGCAAGCGCTGCGCATTCTGCCGCGATTGGCGTTGATCTTGCAGGTGGCAGACCGGGCCGAGGCCGCTCCGCTGCAGCGACGGCTTGAAACCATGGACTTGCGCTGTTCCAATTGGGATGACGGCGGCCCTATCGAGGACACGACGCAGGTGATTGTCAGCTCTGAGCCCGAAGATCTTGGCCTTTGGCAGCGTGTGTCACCTGTGTCCTTCATGGCCAGCTCGCTGGAACGCGGCGCGGGCGGGCAGGACCCGCTGGATGCTGTCGCGTTGGGATCGGCGGTTATCTATGGCCCTCATGTCGATATCTATCAGACGGTTTATGCCCGCCTTGCCGAGGCCGGTGCCGCCCATCCTGTCAAAACCGCGACCGAGCTTGGAGATGCGGTCGTCGCCCTTCTGGCCCCGGATCGCGCGGCGGGGATGGCGCTGGCAGGTTGGCAGGCGATCACCGAAGGTGCACCACAGGCCGAGCGGCTAGTCGACATGCTGCAGGACCTTTTGGACCAGCGGAGTAACCACGATGCGCGCCCCTGACTTCTGGAACTCGGACCCCGCACGCCCGGCGCTGCGTGCCCGACTACTCAGCCCATTGGGGCGGCTATATGCGGCGGCGACGGCTCGCCGGGTCAGCTCTCATCCCGGGTTGAAACCGGGTGTGCCGGTAATCTGCATCGGCAACCTGAACGCAGGCGGAACCGGCAAGACCCCCACGGTGATCTGGGTACTGGAACAGCTGCGCAACGCCTGGCACGAGCCGCATGTCGTCACGCGCGGACATGGCGGGTCGCTGGAAGGCCCAGTTCGGGTTGACCCCGCCAAACACAGCGCCGCTCAGGTCGGGGATGAGCCGCTTCTGCTGGCCATGTTCGCCGAGGTCTGGGTCGCCAAGGATCGTGCCGCAGGTGCGCGCGCCGCGGCAGAGGCGGGCGCAAGCGTGATTGTTCTGGATGATGGCTTCCAGAATCCGTCGGTCGCAAAGGATTTCTCGATCATCGTGGTGGATGCCCAGCGTGGGTTCGGCAACGGCTTGTGCCTGCCAGCCGGTCCCCTGCGCGAACCCGTAGAGGTCGGCTTGAAACGCGCCGATCTGATTCTTTCATTGGGCGATACGCAAGCGCAAGAAGACTTCGTGGCGCAATGGGACCACAAGCTATCAGCGCCTCATGCAACGGGCGTTGTCGCGCCGTTGCAAACCGGTATGGACTGGGCTGGATCGCGGGTTCTGGCCTTTGCTGGGATCGGCCACCCTGAGAAGTTCTTTCAAAACCTGCGCCAGCAAGGGGCCGAACTTTTGCGTGCCGAGGCACTCGACGATCATCAACCGCTAACCCCGGCTCTGATGACCCGGCTTGAAAACGAGGCCCGCCTGCTTGGCGCTCAGATGGTTACAACGGAAAAAGACGCAGTGCGCTTACCGCAAGCTTTTCGCAACAAGGTCGTCACCCTGCCCGTCCGGCTGCAAGTGAATGACCCAGAGCAGGTCAGAGAGATGATCCTGAAGGCGGCCCCATCTCCCAATTGACCGGAATGGTCGGCCTGAGAACAGGCCGACCAAAAGGCAATTAGCTGCCCAATTCGTCTTCGATCAGTTGCTTGAAGTCCTCATAGGACTGGTTCGAAACCTTCTTGCCGTTCACAACAAAGGACGGAGTGCCCGTCACATCATCGCGTTCAGCGTTTTCCTGATACCACGCCACCAGAGTCTGGGCGCGTGTGCCGTCCTGCAGGCAGGCCTCAAGTTGGTCATTGTCGATACCCGCCAGACGGCCGATCTTGCGCAGCTCGTCCACTATCTCGGTTGGACCACCTGCTTGGGTCCATTCGGACTGGCCCTGATAGATCAGATCGGTGATGCCAAAGAACTTCTCGGGCCCTGCGCAGCGCGCAACCATCGACGCCCACAGGCCATAGCGGTCAAAGTAGACCTCGCGATAGATGAACTTGACCTTGCCGGTGTCGATGAAGTCCTTCTTCAGCTGCTTATACGCACCCTGATGGAAGGTGGCGCAATGCGGACAGGTGTAGGAGGCATATTCGATGATCTCGACCGGCGCGTCCTCGGCCCCCTGCACCATCTCGATGATCGTGGAGGTGTCCAGATCGGCCTCTTGCGCAATGGCGCTGCCGACCAGAGGATTGACGGAGGTCGTGTTCGAAGCTGTCATCCAATAACCACCAGCGGCCACGGCGACAGCCGCACAGATTACGGTTGCAATACGGCTCATTCTCAGCCCTTTCTCAGCGTTTCTGCTTGGATAAAACGTTGCGGCCCAGACGTTCAAGGGCCGCACGCAAATCTTCATCATGGACATCCTGCGAGACTCTGCCCGCTTCGGCCATGATTTCAGGTTTGATCTCTGGTTTCGCTTGTTTCGGCTTGTGCTCGAAACTGGCCTGCCCCTCGGCAAATCCGGTCGGAGCGGTCTGGGTGATGCGCACACGGCTGATCGCGTTGTAGCCGTAAACGGCGTTCACCTTCCCGCGCAGTTGTTCTTTCTGCATTTCCAGCATTGGGGCCTGTGGCCCGGTTGTCAGGACGGTCAGGGTCGCACCCATTCCGTTCCTGCCATAGCCCACATTCACGGGTCTTGCGATGGCGGCAGTGTCCTGGCCCACGATCTCAGCCCAGTGCGTCAGAAGGCGCGAAACCGCAAAGCCCCGGCTTTCGCCGGCGCGTCTGATCTGATCGTTCAGCAATGTCGCGGTGCGTTTGAACCCGCGTGTCGAAGAACGTTTGCGCTGCATCTGGTTTCCAACTCCTGCACCGCTATTGTAGTAGGCAGGCCAGCAGGCGCCAGCGAAACCCGACAGTGAGATAGATAAAACTTGCGTGACAGCCCCGAATTTAACCTGAGCGCTGAATTGCTCGACTGGTATGACCGCCACGCGCGCGAGATGCCATGGCGTGTTGGCCCCGCCGATCGCGCTGCAGGCGTGGTGCCGGACCCTTACCGGGTCTGGCTGTCCGAGGTTATGCTGCAACAGACAACCGTCGCCGCCGTGCGGGACTATTTCACCCGCTTCACCACGCGCTGGCCGACCGTGCAGGCGCTGGCTGCCGCCCCCGATGATCAGGTCATGGGGGAATGGGCGGGCCTCGGCTACTACGCCCGCGCCCGCAACCTGCTGAAATGCGCCCGTGTAGTGGCGGATAAGCACAACGGACGGTTCCCCGACACCTATGTCGCGCTGTTGGACCTGCCGGGTATAGGCCCCTATACTGCCGCCGCGATCTCGGCCATTGCATTTGACCGGCCCGAAACCGTGCTCGACGGCAATGTCGAGCGGGTGATGGCGCGGCTCTACGACATTCACGACCCGTTGCCCGGATCAAAACCTGTTCTGAAAGAGAAAGCGGCCGCTCTGACACCCGAGCGGCGCCCCGGAGACTACGCGCAGGCCGTAATGGATCTGGGAGCCACAATCTGCACACCCAAATCCCCGGCCTGTGGAATCTGCCCCGTACAGACCCCCTGCCTTGCCCGCTCTGCTGGCACGCAGCCGGAACTGCCAAAGAAGACGCCCAAAAAGCCGAAACCCACGCGATTCGGCCATGTCTACATCGCGCAACACCAAAACGGAGCGTTGCTGCTGGAACGCCGCCCCGACAAGGGTCTTCTGGGCGGCATGCTGGGCTGGCCCGGCTCGGACTGGTCCGAGGCCCCGCCCGAGACCCCTCCGTTTTCGGCAGAGTGGCGCGCGCTGAACGGTGAGGTGCGCCATACGTTCACGCATTTCCATCTGGTGTTGCGGATCTGGATCGCACCGCTGCCCGAGGGCACCGAACCCGATGGGCTGACGATATTGCCCAAGCATGACTTCAAACCAAGCGACCTGCCAACGGTGATGCGCAAAGCCTACGACCTGTGGCGGGGTCAATAAGCCCGCTGGGCAAGCCCGGTCCGTCCGGCTAGGGTTCACCTGCCTATTCGGAGCATCATGGATGATCGCGACTCAAACCCTCTCGCGCTGGCAAGCCGCCCTACCCTATTGGGTGTCCTTCCTGCTGATCCCGCTGATCTGGGCCACGGCCTTTGCAGGGGGGTGGTGGGTTTTGCTGATCCCCCTCTCCACATGGTGGGCCTTTGCGGTTCTGGACCGCTTGACCGGCCTAAACCTGCAAAACGCCGACCCTGAAACCCCCGATGATGCGCTGCATTGGTACATCCTGCTGACCAAGCTCTGGGTGCCTGTCCAATTCTTCACGCTGTTTGGCCTGATCTGGTACGCAACCCACAGCGATCACCTGTCGAGCTGGTCGAAAATCGGGCTGTTCTTCGGCATGGGCGTCATCTCAGGCACGATCGGCATCAATTACAGTCACGAGCTGATGCACCAGAAATCGCGGTCCGAGCGTTGGTTGGGCGATCTCCTTCTCGCGATGGTCCTCTATTCTCATTTCCGGTCCGAGCATCTGCTGGTCCATCACCGCCACGTCGGCACCCCGCGCGACCCGGTGACAGCGCGCTACAACGAAGGCTTCCACCGCTTCTACCCCCGTGTCCTGAGGCAATGCCTGATCTCGGCCTTCCGGGCCGAGCGCGACAAGCTGGCCCGCAAGGATCGCCCCTGGACTGACCGCTCTAACCCGTTCTGGCGCTACTGGGCCCTGCAAACCGGCATGCTGATCCTCGCTGCCCTGATCGGAGGATGGCCCGGCCTCGCCCTATTCCTGCTGCAAGCGGGCGTCGCGATCTGGCAGTTAGAGCTGGTCAACTACGTGGAACACTACGGGCTGACGCGAAAACACTTGGGCGAGGGCAAATACGAACACGTTCTACCCCGGCATTCATGGAACGCCTCACAAAAAGCGTCGAACTGGCTGTTGATCAACCTGCAGCGACACTCGGACCACCACTACAAACCCAACCGTCGCTTCCCGCTGCTGCAAAACCACGCGCAAGAGGACGCGCCGCAACTGCCCTTCGGCTACCCGGTCATGACAGTCGCCGCGATGATCCCACCCTTATGGCGCCGCGTTATGAACCCGCGCGTGCGCGTTTGGCGGCGGCACTACTACCCCGAGATCACGGACTGGCACCCCTATAACAAAGCACTGAACCCCTGCCCAAGGGCGTGACCGCAGCGCGCACCGCGCGCTGCCCGGCCCAACTGGAGGGGCTGCATCATTGATGCTGTCCAAACAGGCGGGAGCCGTTCACAACACCCAGATATCCATAGGGTTTTCGACACCGCGAACGGTCTGACCCAGGCGTTTCTGGAACCCATCCATAAACGCTCCACCATTCGGATTCTCGCGCAACGCCCGCTCCCGCAACGCATCACTGACCACGATCCGGGCGTTAAAATCACGGGTCATCGCCTCCAGCTTGGCCGAGACATTCACCGCATCGCCAATCACAGCAAATTCCAACCGGTTGGCCCCGATATCCCCCAGAACGACCGAACCAAAATGCACGCCGATCCCGACGTGGATATCATGCTCTCCCGCACGAAGCCGTTCCTGGTTCCAATCGTCGATGACGCCAACCATCGCGCGCGCACAGCCCAGCGCATTGCTTGCGTCCAAAGGCGTTGCGACCGGCGTGCCGAAAGTCGCCATTAGCCCGTCACCCAGATATTTGTCCAAAGTGCCATGATGGCGAAACACCTCAGCCTCCATCCGAGCATGAAACCCGCGCAAAACCTCGATCACCTCGTAGGGGTCCCGTCCGGCTGCAAATTTCGTAAAGCCCACAATGTCGATAAACAGCACCGCGATATCCGCCTTGCGCACCTGCTTTAGCGGCTCGTCGTTCTGGCTGAGCTCATCGACCACATTGGGCGAGAAGTAACGCGACAGGTTGGCCCGCTCCCGCTCCAGCCCTGCATTGCTCATCAACAAGCGATTTAGCCGTCGCATCGACACGCCAAGCGTCACCGCAACCATGACGAACACGATCACCTGCTGAACGCGCTGCGGAATATCGAAACTGTTGGGATCCAACAGCTCTGCGACGTCCGGATAGCCCTGCAAAGCCGCCGCCACCTTCTGGCTGATCCCCGGTATCGGCGTGGCCACCCACCAGGCAATGATCCAACCCGCCGTCCAGATCAGTGCTGTCCAGGAGCCGATTGCCACAACCGTGCGCCACGAATAGGCCAACGTGCCTGCGGCCAGAATAATGAAGAAATATTGAAAATTGTCGAACCGGTACTGCATGGCCAGCGGCCGCACATCATCGCTGAACGGGTTCGGAACAATCATCCCAAGCGTCATGATCAGAAGATCGACAAAGATCAGCAACAGCTCGGTTCGCGATTGGCCAACCCGCCCTGCCCGCCGGATCAACCAGCCATTGGCGCAGATGAGAAGCAGGATGAAATGATACCACAGCACCTCCCATTGCGGGTTCAGAAAGATCAGTAGAACGCCGGTCAAGGCCATAGCAATCCACCGTGCGCGGACGGCCAGTTCCAGACCCTCCTGCTTGTGCCGTTGCATCGCGGCTTCGGTGTATTTGTTGTCCATATCCACAGCATCCGGCTGCGTAACGGCGAACCGTTCCAGTCTGGATGGGCTGGCAGTTGTCTCGCTCATGACAGGAACCTCTGAGGCGGTGCTGGCGACGCGCCCATGCAATCACCTCTGATCGGAAAACAAAAGACCCCGCCGAGAACGGCGGGGCAAGGCGTAGTGCCTTGTGTCAGGCCACAGGCACCGGCGGTTTTCGTGATATCAGTTGTGCATCTCGGCCCGGATCTGCTGGCGCAGAACGTCGATCGGCACCGTTTTGCCGTCGCGCTTGAAGCACCAATAGGTCCAACCGTTGCAGGAAGGGGCGTTCTCAAGATGTGCGCCAACCTGATGGATCGAGCCTTTGACGTTGTCGCCAACCAGCGTGCCATCGGCGCGAACTTTGGCTTTGTGGCGCTGGTTCATCGAATACAGCTCTTCGCCCGGGCGCAGCATCCCACGTTCGACCAATTGACCGAAAGGAACACGCGGCTCGGCGCGTTTGCTGGCGCTGACTTCCAGCGCCTCGCGGTCGAATTTGTGCACCTTCGAGATCCGCTTCTCGGCCACTTTGCGATAGCTTTCCTCGCGCTCGATGCCGATGAACTCACGGCCCAGCATCTTGGCGACAGCCCCTGTTGTGCCTGTGCCAAAAAACGGATCCAAAATCACGTCACCCGGATTGGTCGAGCCAATCAGAACGCGGTGCAGCAGAGACTCGGGCTTCTGTGTCGGATGCGCTTTGTCGCCGTTTTCGTCCTTCAGGCGCTCATGCCCGGTGCAAATCGGCAGAACCCAGTCACTGCGCATCTGCACGCCCTCGTTCAGCGCTTTCAGAGCTTCGTAGTTGAACGTGTATTTCGCGCCTTCGCGCTTCGACGCCCAGATCATCGTTTCATGCGCATTGGTGAACCGCTTGCCGCGGAAATTCGGCATCGGGTTCGACTTGCGCCATACGACGTCGTTCAGAATCCAATATCCCGCATCCTGCAGGGCCGAGCCCACGCGGAAAATGTTGTGGTACGAGCCAATCACCCAGATCGCGCCGTTCGGCTTGAGCAGACGATGCGCCGTCTTCAACCACTCACGCGTGAACTGGTCATAAGCACCGAAGCTTGAGAATTGATCCCAGTGATCGTCGACCGCATCCACCTGGCTGTTATCGGGGCGATGCAACTGGCCTTTTAGCTGCAAATTATAGGGCGGATCCGCAAAGATCAGATCAACCGACGCCTCGGGGAGACTGTTCATCACATCGATGCAGTCCCCAGATAGAATCGTGTTTAAAGGGAGCGCTTTTGCGCCCTTTTTGGTGGTCGTTGTCATATCACTGCCTCAAGTATCCACGGCGCTTTTGCGCTCATTTGGTTGAGACAAGGATGAGTCAAAGACGATTCGCCGTCAATTTCTTTTTTGAATCAGCGACTTACGATTTACTCTTGATACAAGATATTGTGTACCGTCTTGAACGAACGCCTATGATGTGGGGTCACGCCAAGATTTTGCAGCGCCTCGCGGTGCTGTTTTGTCGGATATCCGGCGTTTGCCTCCCAGCCGTAGCCGGGATGCTGTTGCGCTAAATCCACCATCAGCTGATCGCGCCAGTTTTTCGCGATGATCGAAGCCGCCGCAATCGACACAGATTTGCCATCCCCCTTGATCACGGCCTCGGACGGGATCTGCAGGTTATTGGGAATCATGTTCCCGTCGATCAAAAGGTAATCGGGCGCTGGTTCCAGTGCCTGCACCGCGCGAACCATGGCCAGATGCGAGGCGCGCAGGATGTTGAGCGCATCAATCTCGGCGACCGAGGCCTCGGCCACGGCGATCTCGGCCCGTTCCCGCAACTCTGCCTCCAACGCTGTGCGTCGCTTGAGCGAGAGCTTCTTGGAATCGTTCAGCCCCTCGGGAATATCGTCTGGGTTCAGGATCACGGCGGCGGCAACCACAGGTCCGGCCAACGGGCCGCGCCCAACCTCATCAACGCCTGCAATCCGGATATGGCCCTGCGCGCACAGCCCCTGTTCGATTTCAAAAGTCGGTTTTGTCATCCCTTCGGAAAACCGCGTTTTCAAAGCCGCCGCAACAAAAAAGAGAGGGCAGCATGCGCCACCCTCTCTCAGCGCGGTGCTGTTTCGCACCGCTCCTGCTCGACCGTGTTACTTGTAAACGACGCGGTATCCGTGATGGCGCAGGCATGCAGGTTCATACGCCCGCTTCACCTTGTTGCCATTCCAGAACCCGACCTTGCACTCTTGCGGCAGGCTGTTGGCATGTTTGTAGTGCTTTTTGAGGCACTTTGTGCCCAGCAGCGGACGCTGCCCATAATTGTCATGCTGGCGTAGGCAGCGTTGTGGCAGGTCATAGCGTGCCACGTGTCTGGGCAAAGGCTTCACCTTGGTATGCTTGACCTGAGGCGCGGTTTGCACGTGGTTGTACTGTCGCGCGGCCTTCTCACGGTCCTTGCGCTTTTCCTTGTTATAGTAATGCACCCCCGCGCCAATGATCGCGATCGCGGCCAACCCCCCGAGGATATCCCCCGTATCCGCAGCACGCGCCTTTGAGGCCGATACGCCGGTAATCGCCATAGCCGTCGCGATGATCAGAGCGATGAATTTCTTGTGCATGATGCCTGTCCTTTCCGAGATTTTTGGCGACCCCGTGATGGACCGCGTCTTTGATGCCTCAACACTGGGTCCACCCCCCTCAGACAAGCAATATCGGCCCCGTGTTATTGGATATCAGGCGCTGCAAACCCCTTTGGTCATTGAATATCAGCCCAAGCCATGCGCAGGATGCAGCTTATGAAACAGATCTTCTCTTCTCTGGTCGCAGCTGCGCTGATATCGGTGGCCCCGGTGGCTTTGGCCGCGGAATGTTATGCCGATTACAAGGCCAAACAGGACAACCCGCTGCGCCTGCACTACGGCGTGATGCAGGTGTCGTCCTGCGACAAGGGTCAGGCAACGAGTGAAGTCGCCCAGCGCCTCAGCGGTTCAGGGTGGACCCTGCTGAATGTCCAGTCCGTTTTCGGGCCGGAAGGGTTGGATCAAAGGAAGGCCAATGCCGGAAAATTCTATCTCCGTTTCTGAGGCGCGACGCTCGGGCGTGCGCCTTGTCGGTCTGGGCATTGCCGCCATTGTCGTGATCCTGATCACCGCCGCGCTGTTCCTGTTCTGGACACTGCCCGATGCCAATGCCTTCAACGCCCGCGTCGAACGGTTATTTGTTGAGGCGGATCTGACCTCACAAACCGAAATCCGGTTGCTCGAGATTCTGGCCCAATCGGGGACGGCCTTTGCCGATACGCTGTCCAGCTACCGCATGGTGATTTACGTGCTGCTGGTTTTTGCATGCGCAATGATGATCTCGGCCCTCGTGTTTCTGGTGATGCTTGCACTGCTGAACCGGCGCATGGCACAGATCGAACGCACCGGCATCCAGGTGACATCCCTGCTGATTAGCCGCGAAGAGAACACCGTCTACCTCAACAACATGGATTTCAAACTGACCCCTGCGGCCATGGAGACCCTCTCGGTGCTGGCGGAATCCCGTTTGGATGATGAGGTCCTATCAGGCGCTCAGATCGAGGCGACGATATCGGGGCGCGATGCAGCCGATTGTGACGAGGCCGCAGGCGCCACCCGCATCAAACGGCTGCGCGACGCCTTGGGCAATCAGATGGTCAGTGAGTTGCTGGTCAAGAACATCGCCAAAAAGGGCTATATGCTTTCGATCGAAAAAGACGTCATCCAGATGGTTTAAAGCGTTTCGAGTTTTCGTTGAAGCGCCCTGTATCGCTTTTCGCGTTCGACCGAAGGGAGAGGCAGCGAATAAGCGATACAACATAAACTTGAAACGCTTTTGGCCGCAGTAAAACCCGCGCCCCTCTTGGAATGCCCGACCAAAACGCCCATTCTATAGGGACCCCGGGCAAGGGAGGGATGGCGATGAACGTCCACACCACACCAAAATCCAACGGTTATGACATCTCGGTCGAACATCTGTCCGACAGGATCGCGATTTTTCGCGATGGCCTTCTGTTGGCCGAAAGCCAGAATGCCAAGGTGATGTATGAAACCCGGCTGCCGCCGACGATCTACGTCCCTCGTTCGGATGTTTGCGTCGACCTGAGCGGAGAAACCGGCCTGCAAACCTTTTGCCCTTTCAAAGGAACCGCGACCTATCACGATATCAATCTGCCCGGAGATCGCCTGGCCAATTCGGTATGGGCCTATGACGACGCCCTGCCAGAGAGTGCTGCAATTCAAGGGCATATTGGGTTCATGCCCAGTGCCTATACGGATATCGACCTGGGCAAGAACCAACTGCGCGACACCGAAGACACCAATATCAGCGGTCCGCTGATCGACTGGCTTATGCGTGGGGCGTCCCTTTCGGATACACCCGAAGCATTCACCAAGGCGCTGGCCGAAAAGATGCTGGAACACGGTATAGCGATCCAGCGCCTCAGCATTCTTGCATGGTCCTTGCACCCCTTGATCGCGGGCAAACACTTCATTTGGGAAAAGGGTGAGGATGAGATCCTGACCCGCGCGCCCACTTATGAAATCTACGACCACCCCGCATTTATCAACAGCCCGTTGCGCCATGTCTCGAACGGGCTGGGAGGCGTGCGCCAAAGGGTGAACGACGAGAACCCACATAACAGCTTTCCCATCATCGAGGATCTGCGCGCCAAAGGGGCCACAGACTATGTCGCCATGCCGCTGCCCTTCTCGGACGGTCGAACAAACGTACTTACGCTCAGCTGCGATCATCCCGATGGGTTCACGACAGAGAACCTTGGTCTAGTGTTCGAATGCTCTGCCGTTATTGCCCGCTTTTACGAGGTGTTTATGCAGCGCGAAAATGCGCAAGTTCTGCTGGAAACCTATGTCGGCAAACGGTCAGGCGCGCGCGTGCTGGGCGGAGAGATCCGACGCGGCGACGGAGATGAGATTGATGCGGCCATCATGTTCTGCGATCTGAGAAACTCGACCAGCCTGGAGGAGAGCCTTGACCGGGATGCCTATATCAATCTGCTGAACGAGTTCTTTGAAACGGTCTCGGGTATCGTGGATGAAAACGGGGGCGAAGTTCTGAAATTCATCGGCGACGCCGTTCTGGCCGTTTTCCCAGCGGGCGAAGAACCCGCGCAGGCCCGCGCGAATGCCCAACAGGCGGCAACGGAAATCGTCGAAAAACTCGCCGAACTGCGTTCAGCGGATCCTAATATCCACTGCGACTGCTCAATCGGCGTGTCCTATGGCCGGGTGACCTATGGCAATGTCGGCTCGCGCGAGCGGCTGGATTTCACCGTTATCGGACAAGCCGCCAACGTCGCAGCGCGTCTGGGTGAGCATAGTAAATCGACCGGGTACCGCATTGTCGTCTCGCAAGATATTGAGCCCGCATGCTGCAATGCAATCCCGCTCGGCGATATCAAACTGCGCAACGTGTCCCAGCCGGTCACATGTTTTGCGTTACGAACGGCGGCTGATGTTGAGGTCGGTGATCCAGCTTAACCTCGGCGAATTATTAAGCTCGCTGCGTTTGATCTGCTTCGACAAAAGGGGGGCGCAACGTAAGCTGGGGCCTATCCCGCCGCCCTGAAGATTGGTGCAGAATGCAACAACTCTAGCCCGCACCCAACAAGATCAAAGCGGTCTGCGCCGGTGATATTGTGCTTTGCAGTTGCGCGATCTGACTGCGAGCCAGATAGGTATCCGTCAGTTTCTGAATAGCTTCAGGCTCGGTGAATTGGGCCAAATCATCCGATCCGGTCACGCCTGACAAACGGTCCTTGAACACCTCAAGCTGCCTGTCCAGATCGAGCTGCGAAAACGAGGATGGCAGGCCAAGCGCGGTCTCCATCATGCGACGCAAGGGCGGCAAGCCCATCAAATCGAACCATTTCGTATCCGCGCTGCTGTCACCGGCAGCCAATTCGCCAAGCGCATGTTGCGCATAGAGGGAAATCCGCATTGTCTCATTTGTCTCACCGACAGAAACTTCGAAACGGGACACCAGATTGTCTTCGGCAATCTGCTCCATATTCGTGATCAGTCCGGTTTTGCGCACCTCGCCGGGGCCAAAACCGAAGGCTTGAGAAAACTCCCGATACCGCTTGTCGGACAACCGGTTGGACAGAGCATCATCGGCTCTGGTTCCATCCTCCAATATCTTTTGGATAAAGAACCGATTGTTGATGTCCTCTTCCAACCCGAAGGCGCCCAAGGCCACCTGTAGCAACCGGCGATCCGACACCAAGTCTTCGGCGGATTGAACCTTGCTTATGTTTTCCAGAAAATACTGCCTGTCCCTCTGGTTGACGCTGGAGTTCGTAAAGCTCTCCAGTTGCGCGTCATAGGTCCGCTGCAAAAAACGCCAGCCCACAATGCCGCCAGAGGGTATGACAGGCTGGAACGTCATTGCTGGTACGCCATCAGCCGCTCTTCCCGCGGCAGCAAGGAGCGGAGAGACTTGAGGCATTTATAGTATTGTTCGGCCACCAGCGCTTCGGTCGCCTCGCTCAGGACTCGGCGACTGTCTGAATCCGTGAACACCTGGCTCAACTCCTCAACCCGGCGCAGCAATTGCTGACGCGCCTGATCAGGCTCCATATCACCGGACAGTACCAACTGCGCGGCATAGCAAACGCGGCGCACAGGCGTTGTGACTTCGTCTGGGTGGATCGCATCTCGCAGACGCAAAACGTTAGCTTGCGGTGTCATGATCGAAAACCGGCTGCGGCGGTCTCCATTCTCGATCACCACACCATTGATCAACACCCGCTCTTTCGGGGCAAGTTTCAGGACCAGGCCACTCATCCGGCGGCCCTCATGTGTCGCAGACCCCGCAGAACGGCCATGTTGATCTCGAGCAAAGGTTCTACCGTCGCGGTGTTCCCCAAAACCTGTGCGCTGTGCTGCTCCGTAAATTCGGCCAGGTAGAAAATCCGCGCGCGCAAATCCTTCGGAAGCGAGTTATCCGAGTCCGCCACGCCGGTCGCCAGCACTGTCCACAACCGCCGATTTTCATGCAATGCCTGAACAAATCCGGAAAAATCCGTTGCCTTCCGGGCCGCTGCTGCTTTGAGCCGATGAGTGATTTTCGAGATCGCCTCATACTCCGTATCCCGCGGCGTGCGGGTCGGAGCGGTAGATTGCGCATAGGCGCGTTGAGCGTAGCTTTGCAGTGTCACTTGAAATCCTTCCAATAGGCCGTCTTCAGGCAGTCACGACCGGGGCGCGGTATTCACGCCCCGGCCAGGTTCCGGATTTAACGGAACAGAGACAGGATCGACTGCGGCGCTTGGTTCGCAATCGACAGCGACTGGGTGGCCAGCTGCTGTTGCACCTGCAGCGCCTGCAACCGGGCCGAGGTTTCTTCCATATTGGCGTCCACCAGAGAGCCGATGCCCGATTTGAACGAGTCCGACAGGTTCGAGATGAACTCTTTCTGTGTCTCGATCCGGCCCTGCGCCGAACCGAAAGAGGCCGAAGCATCGATGGCCGTGTCGATCAGACCCTCGATGGTACCCAGAGCAGCCAGTGCCCCTGCGTCGGTCGAAACGTCGATCGAATCCAGAGCACCAAGGCCACCCGCGCCGGCATTTGTGAATTGGGCCGCGATGGTCACGTCACGATCGGCATCAGCACCAGCCGTTGCGGTACCGGTCACAAAACTCAGGGTTCCCGGGCTGCCGGAGTCATAGTCGATCGCGACACCCGTGATGCCCAAGGAGTCGATCTTGTTCTTCAGCCCCACGGCGACGATCGCATCCGTGTAAGCGGCATCATAGGTTCCCGAGGGATCGAGATCAGAGTCTTGAACGGTATAGGTCGCAACCTGATCACCCACCGCAATTGAAATCTTGTCGCCCGCTTCGAAGTTGTCGGTCGAGCTGTCGATCACGATGTCACCGCTGCCACCGGTCTTATCCATGGTGAAACCAGCAGTGTCGTTGTCAGTTGTCACGTTGTCCGAACCTGCCAGAACACCCTTGGCGGTGTAGCCACCAACCGAAAGATCCTGAGCAGCGACGCTGATCGAAGACGCGGTCACGTCACCCGCCGCATCACGATCCAGAGACGCCAGGATCGACGCCGGACCCGAGGACCCGTTCACCAGGTTCAGACCGTTGAACTGCGCCGCACCAACAACAGATTCGATCTGATCCTTCAGCGCACTCACGTCAGCGTTGATCTTGGCGCGATCCACGTTGTCTTCCTGCGCCCCAACGATCTTTTCCTTCATCTGGGTCAGAAGGTTGGTGACAGTTTCAGACGCGTTCCGCGCAACGGCGACCGTCGATTCACCCAGCGAGAGGCTGTCTTTGATCGCGTTGAAGCCTTTGACGTCCGATTCCATAACTTTGGAAATCGCCCAGACGGCCGAGTTGTCTTTTGCTGTTGCGACATCCTTGCCGGTCGAGATCGCATTTTGGGTCATCTCGAGGTTTTTGTTGACCGATTTCAGGGTCTGAAGCGCAACCATCGCGCCGTTATTTGTCAGAATACTGGACATAGTTCCATCCTTTTGCGTTAGGGCTTCAGCGCCCAAGATCACCCCGCTAGACCAGCGGGCTTTGGTGTCTTTCTGACCTGTGCGATGCGCCGTCCGGCCCTTCGCGCCACCCGCTGTTTCAGGTGCAGCACCACCTTTGACCTCGATCCCCTAACGGAGTGCTAAAGCGGCCCAACTCGAAATTTCAGATTTGAATCAACTCTGGTCCTATGCGCGTTTTTCCAGCTTTGCCTGACCTCGCACGGTGAATCCGTTGCGTTGCCCGTCGGCCCCATAGGTGCTGAATTCCTGCCGCACGCGGCGCAGCTCCGCCATACGGTTGGCCACCGCGCGAATCCCCTCGGCCGCGCTGTTCAGCAGCGCCTGATTGCGCTCCACCTTTTGATGGACGCGAAGCAGATCATCGCTGCTCAGCACCTGAAGATCGTTAATCGCACCGATCAGTTTCTCTTTTTCAGGGACCATATGATTGAGACGCTCTAGATCACCGTCCACAAGCGCGGCGCGCTCAAGGTCAAGGACCTCCTCCAGTGATTTGATCAGAAGGTTAGGCTGATGTGTCATCGGAATTCTCCATCAAGGATTGAAACAGAAGTTCAGACATGCCAACACCTCCGGATTGCGCCATTTGCCGGGCCTGTTGCTGAACAAGAAAGGACGAGAACTGGTCCTCACCGGCACCGCCACCAAACGAATCGCGTGCTTTTCCTAAGCCTGCGGATTTCAGCATTTCGGCCAGAAACGCCGCCTCGAGCTCGACTGTGGCGGCTTGCAGGCGCTCATGGGTTGAGGGCGGCGGCGGCATCGACTGGAGGGGAGGGATTTTCATCGGCTTCTCCGAAAATTGCATCGAACTTTCTTGATCAAAGACGAAAGCGGTTAAAATAAACGTAACCTCCTTTGGGCAGTTTGACCGTCAACCACGACGGAGCCGGAGCAAAATGCCTAACCCTCTTACGCTGATGACACCCACGCAAAACACGGCCACGAAACCGGGGACGCGCGAAACCACATCGGAGACGTCCACGCGCTTTCAGGATGTTCTTGAGGAAGAAACGCCGCAGCCTGAAGTCGAGGTAGCAGCCGAGGATGAAACCGCCATTGCACGGGACATTGTGCCAGAGGATTCTGCCCTAGAAGAAGTTCTTGCAGACCCTCTGCCAACCCAGCCTGACGCTCCTGAGGAACACGTGTTTGGGGACTTGGCCGCACTGCCAGTGCCGAGCGAGACGCAGGTAACGCAAGGGTCTGAAACTGTACCTATTCCATCGAAACTCGAGGGTGCAGAAGCACCTAAGACCGACTCTGGCGCAATGCATAACGTTTCAGTTGCTTCACCGCAGCGGCTTGAGGTCGAAAACAAGCACAATTCACCTGTTCAGCCACAACCCAACACCGTCCAAACGGTCTCAACCAAAGCCTCAGACGGTCACGTCCTGTCTGCGAAGCCGATTGCGGGGCAGCCTGTTCCAACTGAGAGGGCACAAACCTTGGCTGCGATGCAACCTACTGAACCGGCCGCTGCCCCCCAGAACAATGCAGTGACAACTGCGCCTCAGCCCTCCAAACCCACACCAACTCTCGCGCAGATGCAGGTGATGGCGTCTGTGCGGAACGCAGATTCCGAAACTGCCACAGAGATCCGCGAAACTGACGGCGTGATTGCCACGCGCGAAGAGCCCTTGTCTCAGAACGTCCGCGACACGGCTTCGGTTGCGCATCCAGCCACACAGGCTGCCAAGGCTGAAATCACCCGAACCATCGCCGGGCAGATGGCGGCAGCGATTCAGGTTCGCGCGGGTTCCGGTACGATCGAGATTGCACTCAGCCCCGAGGAACTGGGGCGGGTCTCCATTACGCTCAACGGTCGCGAGGACGGAATGGTCCTGGCAATAGCCGCCGAGCGCCCCGAAACACTGGACCTGATGCGCCGGCATCTTGCCGTGTTGGAGGCCGAATTCCAAAGCCTTGGATATGGCGACATCTCGTTTGATCTAAGCACATCGGACGATGCGCAGGATGATACCGCAAACCCGAAGGCAAGCGACTATGGCCCTTCCCTTTCGGCTGAATCGGATACGCCAAACGCTCCGGTCATTTCCCGAAATCTTTCGGGCCGTGGCATTGATATGAGGCTTTGACCAATGATCACTCCTACAAGTTCCGCCCAGACGGCAGCACAGACCCCGACCTCGGCCGCATCACAAGCGTCCAAGCTGACCTCGGATTTTGAAACCTTTCTGCTGATGCTCACCGCACAAGCACGAAACCAGGACCCGCTGGAGCCTATGGATTCCTCGGAATACGCGTCTCAATTGGCTCAATTCTCGATGGTTGAACAGCAGGTTCAAACCAATGACCTGCTGTCTTCCTTGAGCACGGCTTTGGGCGGGCAAAAGCTGAGTGAGCTGTCCAATTGGGTGGGCGTTGATGTTCGATCAGCCTCGGCCTTTCGATTCGAAGGCCAGCCGGTCACTCTGTTTGCTCAGGCCGATGCAACAAGTGATGAGGCCATCATGGTGATCCGCAATTCAACCGGTACCGTGATCGACCGCATTCCAGTCAATCACACAGACACTGAATTCCTCTGGGCTGGAACCGATGCTTCTGGCAATCCGCTGGGACAAGGCACCTATTCCGCCACGTTGGAGAGCTACAGGGATGACGAGTTGTTGTCGCAACGTCTGGCCGCCAGCTATAACCGCGTGGTTGAGGCCCAAGTCGCTGATGGGACGGTGCATCTGTCCCTGCAAAGTGGGGCCACTGTCCGCTCGGATGAGGTGACGGCGATCCGAACAGGCGCTTGATCTGGTCGGGCAGGCAGTCCAAACCTTGGCAAATCACGATTCCCTTGCTGAGCGGTACGTCCTCTGCCCCATGCCAACGCGCCTCTACCAGACTTGATTGACCAGCTGCGCTCGCGCGGGCTGATCACGGGGTCCGTGCAGTTCGAACCCCTGTTTGGGGGTCGGACCAATATGGTGTGGAAGGTTCTGGGGGAGAGTGGCGACACGGTATTGAAGCTTTACCGAACCAAACTGCGCAACCCCTTGTTCCGCAATGATGCCCACCTCGAAGCGCTGTGCCTGCGCGCGTTTGAGCAGGACGGGTTCGTACCCCGGTTGCGGGCAACGGGGCAACATCAGGGCGACGCCTGGGTTCTGTACGATCACGCGCCGGGTCGCCCGTGGGAAAGTGACACGGCTCAGGTCGCCTCTTTGCTGCGCAGATTGCATGGCGCTACGGTCGACTTGCCGCTGCCTACAGGACGGAACGGCAGCGCTGATCTGGCTCGCCACGGGGCCGAGCTTTTGGCGTTGTGTTCCTCTGGCTTTAAAGATCGCGTCACCGCGATGCGGCCCGAGGACCCTGTGCCGCCAACAAAAAGAACGTGTCTTATCCACGGCGACCCTGTGGCCGGGAACATTCTGGTGGACGGTTCCAACCTGACCCTGATCGACTGGCAATGCCCGGCAATTGGCGATCCCTGCGAGGATCTGGCCCTGTTCCTATCGCCTGCCATGCAGCATCTGTATCGCGGCGCACCACTGAACCCAGATGAGCACGCGCAGTTCCTAACCGCGTATGGCGAGCACGAAACAGCTGCCCGCTACGAAGCATTGCGTCCGTGGTATGCGTGGCGAATGGCAGCCTATTGCCTGTGGCGGTTTGAGAACGGATCAACAGACTATGAAAAGGGCCTGCAGCTTGAGCTAAAGGCGCTTGAGGGCCACGCTATTTCTGAATGACGGCATCTTCCCAGGCCGTCAGGAATTTCTTGCGTTTGAGCGTGTCGAGATAGGTCAACAAAGCGGGCTCCAGCGTGATAACTGCGGCCTCTTGCTCCTGCTGTGACGTGAGCAAGGGTAAAGGTGCCAGCTCAGGCCCTGCAACGATCAGGTGGCGGACAAACGCCTCGGCGGCGGCAGGATATTGCGTGTTTTTCACCACCATTGCCGTTCGCATCATGGTGGTCTGAAAATCGCTGGGCAGAATGACCTCGAGCGCTTCTTTGCCTTCAACCCGCGCCGTTGCGTAGCTGCCAAGCACGTTATATGCGACCGCGATTGAACCGCTTGTCAGATCGTCAATCATGTCGCCCGAGCAGCAATACAGACGCAAGTCCAGCCCGCCCATGACCTCCATCAGACGCCAAAAGGTCTCAGACGCGCGAGCATCTTGCGTAGCGAACAAATAACCCAAGCCAGATTGCCGGATATCATAGGTGCCGACCTTTCCACGAAAGGCTTCGGGGCGCGCGCGCAGGGCCTCGATAAGTTCCTGCCGGGTTTGCGGAACGGGATACCCAGCGAAGGCCGCACGGTTGATGACGATAGCCGCAGGTTCCTGCGTAAAGGCGAAAAGGCTGTCATGCCACTGGGCCCAGTCCGAACCGGGCATATTCTCCAGCGGCATTGCGAACCCATCATTGGCAAGTTTCAGCTGTAAATCCATCGCGCTGGAAATGACAATGTCAAACGCCTCAGGCGCTGCCCGCATACGCGCATTCAGATCGGCGGTTCCCGTCACTAGATACTCGACGGAGACATCTGGATTTTGCGTCAGGAACCCCTCGATCAACGGCGCGAAAAGCGCGGTGTCGGTGCTGGAGATGATGCGCAAACGCGGACCATCAGCGGCAGCGTTGAACACCCGCTGGTCTTCCCACTCCTCTGCCATGCAGGCCGAGGCCAGAAGTGTGACGATCAAAGCAATAAGGTAACGCATGCGCCTGTGCCTATTCGGTTGGTCAGGATCAGATCGCCGCCATGGGCCTTTGCGACATCCTGAACGATGGTCAGGCCAAGCCCCGAGCCAATGGTCCCGGCCGCATTCTTACCGCGCTCGAACCGCCGGGTGAGCGTGTCAATTTCACTTGGTGGAAAGCCCGGCCCCTGATCACGTACGCTTATCTGAGCTTGCGCCCCTTGCGAGACCTCGATCTCGACTACGCTTTCGGCAGGGGCATATTTTAACGCGTTGTCGACCATGTTGCGCACCGCATTCTGGATCAGGATCGGATCGCCCGAATAGGTCACAACAGGGTCCCCGACCAAGGTCAGGGAAAGGTCCTTCATCTCGGCAATGGGCGTGAGGCGTTGAACCAGATCGCGGACGAGAGCGACTAGATCAATCTCTTCCCGCTCCAGATGATCGGCGCGAAAGGTGATCATCGCGTGATCCAGCAATTGCCCCGCCGCCCGAGAACTTTCGTCAATCGCCCGTACCATCGAGCGCAAAGCCTCTCGATTTTCTTCCTTTTCAACGCGTTGCAACGTCGCGTCCGCATAGGACCGAACCGTTGCCAATGGCGTCCGAACCCGGTGCGCCGCCTCGGCTATAAAATCCTCGGACTGGCTGAGCGACTGATCCAAACGCCCCATCAAAGAGTTCAACGACGACACAAGCGGGGCCATTTCCCGTGGCACCGGCTTTCTGAACGGGCTGAGGTCCTGAGGGCCACGGCGAGTCACCGACGTCGTCAGCTTGTTTAACTGTCCGATTGTGGCTGACGTTGCCCAGAACGATAACCCGGCGACCAGCGCGAAGAAGCCGATCCCCAGATACGCCGCGTTTCGTGAAATCTGCCTGAGGGTTTCGGCCAATGCGTCTTGCGTTTGACCAAGGGCTACTTCGACTTCGGTCCGGGTTCCCAAACCCACGAGAGTGCGACTGGCGCTGACCTGGCGAATGGTCTCTCCGCGCACCTCGCCCGATTGAAAAGTCCATTCGCCATTGGGCGTTCCATTCGTGGCTGAAAGATCGTCGTAGCCGGACAACAGTTCTCCGTCCTGAAAGATGGCGTAAAACACCCGATCATCCGACGGCGTACTTAGCATCGAGAAGGCGGCGTAGGGGATGTCGACCTCAAGCTCTCCGTCCCGCAGAGCGACGGCATCGAGGATCGAGGTGACGGAGGCACCAAGGATATTGTCCTGCCCTTGCTGCGCGACGCGAGCGGCATAACTGCGCACCGTAAAGAACAAAAGCAACGCCAGAATGGCCGCGCCCCCAATCAAGGTCAGCACCAGACGGTTGCGCAGGGATCCTGAAACCGCGGGGCTAGCTGACATGATCCAGCCTGTAGCCCAAGCCACGCAACGTGGTAATCTTCAGCTCCGATCGCTCCAGATGTTTGCGCAGGCGAGCGACATAGACCTCGATAGCATTGTCCGAGACATCGTCGTCGTAGGAAAATAGCCTGTCCGCCAGCTTTTGTTTCGAAAACACCTGACCGGGCGCGTTGATGAAGAACTCCAACAGGCGCAGTTCCCGGTTACGCAGCGACAGGGTTTCACCGCCGACAATCAGATGACCGGCCACCGGGTCGAAGACGATACCGCCGATCTCGATCGTCGATTTGGCGATCCCTGATTTACGGCGCAAAACGGCGCGGCAGCGGGCCTCAAGCTCTGCGTGATCGAAGGGTTTGGTGACGTAGTCGTCGGCCCCCAGATCCAGCGACCCGATTCGATCCGAGACCTGGCTGCGCGCGGTCAAAACGATGACAGGTGTGTCCAGATGACTTGCACGGTGGCGTTTGAGGAAATCGCGCCCATCCCCATCGGGCAGCATGATGTCCAACAGGATCAGGTCATATTCCTCAGCCTCGACAAACGCGGTCGCATCGTCCAAAGTTGCAGCATGATCAACGACATGGCCGTCCAGTCGCATCCGCGAACCGATAGCGTTCGCGAGGTCCATATTGTCTTCGACCAGCAGGAATTTCATGAGGCGTTCGCAGTATTTTCGCGCATGACAGGTTGATGTCAGGTTGATGTGTTTTCTTGACCACAATCTGTGCCGCCAAGCGGCCAGTTGTCAAATGGGAGGACATCATGACAACTTTCAAACTGGGCCGTCGCGCCCTGATCGCGGCTGTGGCCGCTGTTGGTCTTGCGGGACCTGTTTTGGCTGACGGCCACCAGGTCGTGGACAGCATCCACTTCCTGATCCCCGGCGGCGCAGGCGGCGGCTGGGACGGTACGGCCCGCGGAACGGGCGAGGCGCTGACCAAAGCGGGGCTTGTCGGTACCGCGTCCTACGAGAACATGTCGGGCGGCGGCGGTGGTAAAGCCATCGGTTACCTGATCGAAAACGCCGACAGCAACCACGGTACGCTGATGGTGAACTCGACACCCATCGTGATCCGCTCACTGACGGGTGTTTTCCCGCACAACTTCCGCGACCTGACGCTGGTCTCGGGCACAATCGGCGACTACGCGGCCATTGTTGTCGGTAAGGACAGCCCGATCAATTCGATGGCGGACCTGCTGGCCGCCTATGACGCGGACCCGGGTGCAACAGCTATCGGCGGTGGCTCGGTTCCGGGCGGAATGGACCATCTGGTCGCGGCCATGGTGATGGAAGCAGCAGGCAAGGACGCGCTTGGCGTCAAGTACATTCCTTATGATGCAGGCGGCAAAGCCATGGCAGCCTTGCTGTCGGGTGAGATCGCAGCGCTGTCCACCGGCTTCTCGGAAGCGGTTGATCTGGCCAATGCAGGCGAGGTGAAAATCATCGGTGTGACTGCGGATGAGCGTGTAGACGCAGCGCCCGACGCACAGACCATGAAGGAACAGGGCATCGACACCATCTTCGTCAACTGGCGCGGTTTCTTCGCAGCGCCCGGCCTGCCCGAAGACAAGCTGGCCGCCTACCAAGACGCCATCGCCAAGATGTATGACACCCCCGAGTGGGAAGAAGTGCGCGCGCGCAATGGTTGGGTGAACATCCACAACTCGGGCGACGATTTCTCGACTTTCCTCGAGCAGCAAGAGCAGCAGATCAGCGATCTGATGAAAAAACTGGGCTTCCTCTAAGCACCACTCACGGCAGAGCGGCCCGCCCGCTCTGCCACAATCAACAAAAAACACGAGGGAGGGGATGTCATGGCGCTGGATCGCTGGATCGCGCTTGTTTTGCTTGGGGTCTGTCTGGCCTATGGCTACGCCGCCTGGTTTACGATGGATGGCAGCCTGCCCCCCTTCATGCAACGCAACCCCATTTGGCCAAGCACCTTCCCTAAAGTGCTATCTGTTCTGGGCATCATTGCCTGCACGATCATCCTGCTGGGCTTCGAAAAGTCCGAACCGAAAGCGGCGGATATCGACTACCGCCGTCTGGGCGACTACCACCTTGATCAAGCTTTGATGCTGCTGGCCCTAATGGTGATCTACGCCCTGTGCCTTCGTCCCGTCGGCTTTCTGATCTCAACTTCTGCCTTCCTGATCCTCGGCTCCTTCATCCTGGGCGAGCGCAAGTGGCACATCATGCTGCCGGTCGCCTTCATCGCCACCGGCGCGGTCTGGTATCTGGTTCAGGAAGTGCTGGGCATCTACATGCGCCCCCTGCCGGGCATTTTCGGAGGCTGACATGCTTGAAGGACTTCTGATCGGCCTGCAAACGGCATTCTCAATCCAAAACCTGCTGATGGTCATCGCCGGCTGCCTGATCGGCACTTTCATTGGCATGTTGCCGGGCCTCGGCCCGATGTCGATCATCGCTATCATGATCCCGGTCGCAATTTCGATGGGCGATCCGTCGGCGGCGTTGATCCTGCTGGCAGGCGTCTACTACGGCGCGATTTTCGGCGGCTCGACCTCCTCAATCCTGCTGAACGCACCGGGGGTTGCGGGCACCGTGGCCTCAAGTTTCGATGGCTACCCGATGGCGCGGCAAGGCAAGGCAGGTAAGGCGCTGACCATCGCGGCCATCGCCAGTTTCGCGGGTGGCACATTGGGCGCCATTCTATTGATGGTGTTCGCACCCGCGCTTTCTTCGGTCGCGCTGCTGTTCCACTCGGCCGAGTACTTCGCCCTTATGGTCGTGGGCCTATCCGCTATCGCGGCCTTTGCGGGGTCAGGTCAGGTCGCCAAAGCCATGATCATGACAATCCTCGGCCTGATCATGGCAACCGTCGGCGAAGGCGCTTTGTTCAACCTGCCGCGCTTCACCATGGGGATCATGGACCTTCAGTCCGGCTTTGGCTTCATTACGCTGGCTATGGCGATGTTCGCCCTGCCCGAGGCGCTGTTTCTCGTCTTGAAACCCAAAGACCTGAAAGGCGACGACGGAGAAATCAAGGACCTCCGCATCACCAAGGACGAAGCGAAAGCCATCGCGCCCGTGATCGGTCGCCAATCCGTGCAAGGTTTCTTCATCGGCGTCCTACCGGGTGCGGGGGCGACAATTGCCAGCTTCCTTGGCTACGCGGTCGAACGCAATATTGCACCGAAGCAGGAACAGGAAGAGTTTGGCAAAGGCTCGATCAAAGGTCTGGCCGCACCGGAATCTGCCAACAACGCGGCCTGTACCGGGTCATTCGTGCCCCTGCTAACGCTGGGCATCCCGGGGTCGGGCACAACGGCCATCCTGCTGGGTGCTCTGATCGCGCTGAACGTGACACCCGGCCCGCGCCTGATGGTGGATGAGCCGCAGATTTTCTGGGCCGTCATCATGTCGATGTTCATCGGCAACCTGGTGCTGCTGATCCTGAACCTGCCGCTGATCCCCTACATCGCCAAAGTGCTGGCCGTACCGCGCAACTTCTTGATCCCGTTCATCCTGTTCTTCACCCTGATGGGCGCCTATATCGGCCAGAACAACGCGACCGAGCTACTGCTCCTCGTCGGTTTCGGCATCTGCGCCACCGCATTGAAATTCGCGGACTACCCCCTCGCCCCGCTTCTGATCGGGTTCATCCTTGGAGGAATGATGGAGGACAACTTTGCCCGCTCGATGCAGCTCTATGACGGTATCGCTTTCATCTGGGAACGCCCGATGACCCTAGGCCTGCTGGTGATCGCCGTCCTTCTGGTTCTGCTGCCAAGCTACCGCGCTCGCCGTGCGCGGGCACGGGCCGCGGGGATTGCGGATGGGGACTGACCCTCTGGCCGGCATCCGCGTTCTAGATCTGACGAACGTGCTTGCCGGCCCCTATTGCTGCTACCAGCTCGCATTGATGGGCGCCGAGGTGATCAAGGTCGAACGCCCCGGCTCGGGCGATCTTGCCCGGGTGTTGGGCGCCGATCCTGAGCGCAATAAGGCGGGCATGGGGATCAGTTTTCTGGCGCAGAATGCCGCGAAGAAATCCGTCACGCTGGACATGAAATCCGACCGGGGCAAGGCGCTGCTGAAACGTCTGGTTCACTCGGCGGATGTATTGGTCGAGAATTTCAGGCCCGGCGTTATGGATCGATTGGGTCTGGGCTATGAAACCCTGAAAGCTGAAAACCCGCGACTAATCTACTGCGCGATCAGTGGCTTTGGGCAGAACGGACCCCGCCGCGATGATCCCGCTTATGACCAGATCGTTCAAGGGGTCAGCGGTGTCATGTCGATCACCGGCGCGCCAGATACGGCGCCCTACCGCGTTGGCTACCCACTGGCGGATACGGTCGGTGGCCTGACCGCAGCATTCGCCATCTCATCCGCCCTGAACGCGACCCCACGTGGCGCGTTTCTGGATGTTGCTATGACCGAGGCGGTGATTTCTACGATGGGTTGGGTCGTCTCGAACCACCTGATCGGTGGCGTTACGCCTGCCGCGCATGGGAACGAAAACACAACCTCGGCCCCCTCGGGCACCTTTGCTACTGCAGACAGTCCGATCAACATTGCCGCCAACCGCGATGAACAATGGCAGGCGCTTGCTCAGCATCTGGGCCGGGACGACCTGCTGGACGATCCAGCCTACACAACACGAGAGGATCGCAAGACCAACCGTCACGCCTTGCGCGCGGAATTGGAGCACACGCTGACCACGCGACCGGCAAAGGAATGGGTTCGAGAGTTGAATGATATTGGAGTGCCCACCGGGCAGGTTCTAACCGTCTCCGATGCGCTCGACGACCCGCAATTATCTGGGCGGGGTTTGATCGGTACGCTGGACATTCACGGTGAAGACCTACAGCTCGCTGGCAGCCCTATTGTCATGGACGGCTCGCGCAAACATCCTGGGACTGCACCGCCGGAATTGGGCGCAGACAATTCCGCAATCTGGTCTGAACTCGGGCTGTCGCAGGATGAGATCGACGCCTTGAAAAAGGAGGGCATCATATGAGCGATGTATCCGATTGGTGGCAAACCTCGATCATCGACATGGAGCCTGGCCGGATACACCTGCGCGGAGAGCCAATCCAGGATTTGATCGGCAATCTGGGTTTCGCCGAAATGATCTGGTTCATGCTGCGTAGCGAGAAACCGACCGAAGCCAAAGCCCGTTTGTTCGAAGCGGCTTTGGTCGCGGCCGTTGATCATGGCCCGCAAGCGCCCTCAATCGCTGCCGCCAGAATGGCCGTGACCTGCGGACTGCCCCTGAACAACGCGATGGCCAGCGCGGTCAACATGCTGGGCGATGTGCATGGCGGGGCCGGAGAGCAGGCGGTGCAGCTCTATCACTTTGTTGCAGGGCATTCGGGCGATTTGGGGCAAGCGTTGGACGACTGGATCACCACTCACGGAAAGATCCTGCCGGGCTTTGGCCATCGCTTTCACACCCCGACCGATCCGCGCGCCCCGCGCCTGATGGCGCTGGTCGCCGAAGCCGTCGATCAAGGGGCATGCAGCGGTGATTTCATGCGGATCGGGCAGGCGATTGAAGACGAGCTGGCCCATCGCAAAGGCAAACCCGTCCCCATGAATATCGATGGCGCGACGGCCGTGATCTATGCCGAATTAGGCTTTGCCCCACCCTTGGCGCGCGGGTTGTTTTGCTTGTCCCGTTCTGTCGGCATCCTGACTCACGCATGGGAGCAGATGGAGCAAGGTGGCCGCAACAAGGGACCAACCCCGCCCGCTTATCGCTGGACTTATGTGGACCCCAAAACCAAGACCTAAACGCCCAGTCCTTCGGTCGACAGATCATCAAGTCGCGGCATTAAGTGCAATAGTTCCTTGGCGTAGTCCGTCTGCGGGTTGGCGAACAGGGCATCGGTCTCTTGGATCTCGACCATCTGCCCTGCCTTCATCACGGCAACGCGGTCGCACATCTGCCGCACGACCGGCAGATCGTGGCTGATGAACAGCATCGTCAGGCCCAGATGCTCTTGCAGGTCCTTCAGGATGTTCAGGATCTGCGCCTGGATCGAGACGTCTAGCGCACTGGTCGGCTCATCGCAGATCAGGAACCGAGGCTGCGTCGCCAAGGCGCGCGCGATGGAGATACGCTGACGCTGCCCGCCCGAGAACTCATGCGGGTATTTCAGGCCCGCTTCCGAACCCAGCCCAACCTGATCCAACAACTCATCCACCCGACGCTTGACATCTGAACCGCTCATGAGTCGGTGATGGCGGATCGGTTCTGCCACGATCTCGTCCACGCGCATTCTGGGGTTTAGCGAGGAATAGGGATCCTGAAAGATCATCTGGATGTTCTTGCGGTATGCGTCCTGCACTGCTTTGTCGCCCAGATCGCTTACCAACTGCCCGTCAAACGTGATCGAGCCGCCATCGATCGGGTACAATCCTGCAATCATCCGCGCCACAGTGGACTTGCCTGAGCCGGACTCACCAACCACGCCGAAAACTTCGCCCGCACGGATATCAAAGCTCACATCATCGACAGCGGTGAAATAGGTCCGATCCCAAGGCAAAAGACCGCGCCGTTGCAGGAAGCGTTTGGTCAGGTTGCGAATTTCGAACACGGGCTTGGACGTGTCATTGTCCACTTTCGGCCAATGGCGCGCCATATCCTCGATCGCAAAGCGCGTCTCACGCCCGCCATAGCTGATCTGAGGGAACCGGTGCAGCTTGAGCGTCGGCCGTGGCACCGCCGCGATCAGCGACCGCGTGTATTCATGTTGCGGCTGCCCCATCACCTGCGCGGTTGTTCCGGTTTCGACAACCTTGCCAGCATACATGACGGTCACGCGGTCGGTCGTATCGGCAATGACGCCCATGTCATGGGTGATCAGAATAACACCGACCTGCCGTTCCCGCGCCAATTCCTTGATCAGGTCCAGAATCTGCGCCTGAACCGAGACATCCAATGCCGTGGTCGGCTCATCCGCGATGATCACATCCGGTTCGGTACACAGCGCTAAGGCGATCACAACCCGTTGGCGCATCCCGCCCGAGAATTGGTGCGGATATTGGTCCAAGCGCGTATCGGGGTCCGGGATACCCACCCGGTCAATCAGATCTCGGGCGCGTTGATTGGCCTCTGCGTCGGTGCACCCCAGATGGGCCAGAATGGTTTCGGTCAGCTGCTCTCGGACCGTGAACAAAGGGTTCAGCGAGGTCAGCGGGTCCTGAAAGATCATTGAGATCTTCTTGCCGCGCAGGCCGCGCATCGCCTCGGCGTCAAGGCCGCTGATCTGCTCGCCGCCCAGCTTGATCTGGCCGCTTGCGATCCGTCCAGGGCGTTCCAGCAGCCCCATGACAGCCGCACCGATAGTGGATTTGCCTGCACCAGATTCGCCCACCAAACCGTGGATTTCACCCGGCTTGACGGACAGGTTTGCATGATCCACCGCAGTGAACAGCTTGCGGCGGGTCGGGAATTCGACGGTGAGGTCTTGGATGGTCAGAAGGCTCATGAAATCACCGTAGTTTTGGGTTCAGCGCATCGCGCAGCCAGTCGCCCAGCAGGTTCACGGACAGGGCGAGGGCCAGAAGGGTGCAGGCAGGGAAGAACAGAATCCACCACTCTCCCGAGAACAGGAACCCCTGCCCGATACGGATCAGCGTTCCCAGCGAAGGTTGGGTCGGAGGCGCGCCGACACCAAGGAAGCTCAGCGTCGCCTCAGCGATGATGGCCAGCGCCAGCGAGATCGTCGCGATGACTAGAACCGGGCTGAGGACATTAGGCAGGATATGACGGAACATGATCGGGATCGAACCGCGACCGATCAGCCGCGCCGCCTGCACGTATTCCTTGTTCTTCTCGACCAGCGCCGCCCCGCGGACGACGCGCGCAAACTGCACCCAGTCTGACAAGGCGATGGCGATGATCAAAACGTAGATTGCCATCTCATCGCGATATTCAGGCGGGGTCACGCCCTTGGCAATGCCGAAGATCAGCATGGCGACCAGAATGGCCGGAAAGGTCAGTTGAACGTCGGCGATCCGCATGATCAGCGTTTCGACCCAGCCGCCAAAATAGGCCGCGACCAGCCCCAGAACGACTCCGATGATCAGGGCCAACAATACGGCGGCAGCCCCCACGAACAAGGAAATGCGCAGCCCGTAGAGGATGGTCGAGAACACATCTCGGCCCTGATCGTCCGTGCCTAGCAGAAAGGTCTCCTGCGTAAACGCATTTGGTGTGCCCGGCGGAGTGAAGCCGTTCATCAGGTTCAACGTGGCCGGGTCGAACGGATTGTAAGGCGCGATCAAGGGCGCGAAAATGGCGCAAAACACAAGGATCAGCACAACGGCCGAGGCGATGACAGCCACGGGCGAATGCCGGAAGGACCATGCGAAATCGCTGTCCCACGCTTTGGCAAAGCGCGATTTGGAGGCGGGTTGCGGGGTTTCGATCGTATCGGTCATGTGGCCCTCGCGTCGACACGCAGGCGCGGGTCAATGGCATAGTAGAGAAGATCGACGATCAGGTTGATCGTCACGAACATGACCGAGATCAGCATCAGATAGGCGGCCATGACGGGTATATCGACGAATTGGATCGCGTTGATGAACAGCAGTCCAACACCGGGCCACTGGAACACGGTCTCGGTGATGATGGCGAAGGCGATGATCGAGCCCAGTTGCAAACCTGTGATCGTAATCACCGGCACCAACGTGTTTTTCAGCGCGTGGCGGAAGTTGATCACCCTGTCCGACAGCCCTCGGGCGCGGGCGAAACGGACGTAGTCGGCGCGCAGGACCTCAAGCATCTCGGACCGCAC
Organism: Ruegeria sp. C8; assembly: GCF_056537565.1. NCBI lineage: Bacteria > Pseudomonadati > Pseudomonadota > Alphaproteobacteria > Rhodobacterales > Roseobacteraceae > Ruegeria > Ruegeria sp. C8. The sequence goes on along the minus strand of NZ_JBQFRV010000005.1, from coordinate 164,478 downwards.
CAGACGCATGATCAGGGTCATCTGATACAGGCCCAGCGTAATCGCGGGCAGGATCAGTGCCTTGAGGCCCGAGGTGGTCAGAAACCCGGTTGACCAGCCCCCGATCATGACCGTCTCACCCCTGCCGAAACTGGGTAAGAGGTCAAGTTCGACCGAGAATATGTAGATCAGCAATATCCCGATCAGGAAGGTGGGCAGAGAGACCCCGATCAGACTGACCGTCATGATGATATTCGCCGCAACCCCTTGTCGTCGGATCGCGGTGAAGACGCCCAACGCGATGCCCATGGTGATGGCGAGGAAGCCTGACACGAAGGCCAGCTCCAGCGTCGCGGGCGCACGTTCGGCGATGATGGCCGAGACCGGACGGCCCTGACGGTAGGACACGCCGAAATTGCCCTGAACCGCGCCTTGCAGGAACTTGGCGTATTGCACGACAAATGGCTGATCGAGGCCCAGTTCCGTCCTCAGCCGGTCGATATCGGCCTGTGTGCGTTCCTGACCCAGCATGTTGTCGATCGGATCGCCGACAAAACGAAACATCGAGAACGCGACCAGACCCACGACCAGCAAAACGATCACGGATTGGAACATCCTTCGAACAATATATGCGAACATTCAGAATCCCCGGTTGATCGGCCTGTCTAGGCCGCGTCTGACCAAATGGTCAAGATACCGCTAACGAAACAGGGACCAGAACGACCCGGCCCCTTGAACCGCGTTGTCAGTTTACGGTCACCCACCGTAGGATGAAGAAGTTGTCCGGCCGTTGGGTCAACTCGATATTGCTGCGCGTCCCCCAGACCAGAGGCTGCACATACATCGGAACATAGACCTGTTCATCCTGAATGATGCTGGTGACCTCGTCCAACATGGCCTGACGCGTGCCTTCATCCAGTTCGGATTGAATCTGCGGCAGAAGTTCATCGACACGTGCGTTCGAGAAGCCGCCGAAATTCCAGCTGCCCAGCTTTTTTTCTTCGTTTGGGGTCGCGACCAGAAAACGCACGGGGTGTTCGGCGTCGAACGTGCCCGGGCTCCAGCCCAGCAGGTACATGTCATAATTGTCTTCGCGCAGCTCGGGCCAGTAGTTGCGCACCGGCATCGCGTCCAGCTCAGCCGTTAGGCCGATCTGTGCGAGCATGCTGACAATCGCCTGACAGACGGCCTCGTCATTCAGATAGCGGTCATTGGGGCATTTCAGGCCGAACGAAAACCCATCCGCATATCCGGCCTCGGCCAGCAAGGCCTTTGCGGCCTCGACATCATAGGCGGGGCGCTCTGCATTGGCCGCCGAGTAACCGCTCATCGCCGGGCTTACGAGTTGCGACGCCGCCTCGGCATTGCCGCGCATGATCGTGGCAAGGATGGCGTCGACATTCACCGCATGCGCCACTGCCTGACGCACACGTGCATCCCGGAACGGGTTGGGTTTACCAGCATCGTCAGTGTATTTCAGAGCCTCAGCCTGATGATCAAAGCCGAGCATGATCACGCGGGCCTCGATCCCCTGAATGACCTCGACCTCATCATTGCCCTGAAGGCGCGCCACGTCCTGAATCGGAACGGGCTCAATCATATCGACATCGCCGGAAAGCAAGGCCGCGACAGCGGTGGCAGAGTTCTGGATCGGGTTAAATTCGGCGCGGGTAGTGTTGTGCTCGGCTTCACCCCACCAACCGTCAAAAGGTTCCAGAACGGTGCGCAGACCGGGCTCACGCGCGGTGATCTGAAACGCGCCGGTGCCGTTGGTATTTAGTGTCGCGTAGTTCCCGGTTTCCTTGTCGGGCAGAGCGGCATCATTGGCCTCAGCCCAGCCCTGATCCACGATCATCCAGTTTGCAATGGACGACGGGAAAAGCGGGTTGGGCGCGGTGGTCATGAAATCGACGGTATAGTCATCGACCACTTTTACCTCGCTGATCGGTGCAAACCAGCTGCGGGTATCCGAGACCTCATCCGAGGCGCGTTGATAGCTGAACAGAACATCCTGCGCGTCGAATGTGCTGCCATCGTGGAACGTCACGCCCTCGCGCAGGGTGAACCGCCAGCCTTCGCCGTCTCCAATCGGTTCCCAACTAGTGGCCAAAGCGGGCTCGACGCTCATGTCCTTGCCGCGGCGGACCAGTCCTTCGTAGACATTGTTGAGGAACCCAAGAACAGCGGCCGAGTTGACGGCATGCGGGTCCATGGTCTGTGGATCGGTGGTCGAGGCCCATTTGAACTCGGCTGCCTGAGCGGCGCTTGCGGCTAAAAAGGCCAAACCGATGGCCGTTGCCTTGAAGGTCATGGCGATACCTCTCTGTTTTGGGTGAACAGTCGTGAAACACCAAAAGACAGGGCGCTGATCCGCGCCCTGCCCTGTCTTGCACCCTGAACCTTAGTTCATGGTGAAGTATTTGATCTTCGGCGAATCTTCCGGCTCAACAATTGTGCCGACATTTGACTTCATACCCCAGTTCAGCACTTGATGGTGGATCGGGATATACAGCTGATCGTCTTGCACAACTTGCCAGATCTCGGCGATCTGGGCGTCGCGCTTCGGAAGGTCCGTTTCAGAGGCCAGCCCCTGGATCTTGGCGTCCAACTCTGGGTTGTTGTAGCGGGTCGCATTCCACGAGCCGTATTTCTCACCCTTGGTGTGAACCAGGAAGTTGAAGATATACTCGGAGTCGTAGGTCGGAACGCCCCAGCCCAGCATGTAGAAGTCGGTCTCAAGGTTCGAGAGCAGCGGGAAATGCTGCGCCTTGGGTTTGGCATCCAGATTCACCGTGACACCAATCTGCGCCAGCATGCCAACGGCAGCCTGACAGATCGCTTCGTCGTTGACATAGCGGTCGTTGGGGCAGTTCAGCGTGATCGAGAACCCATCTGGATACCCAGCCTCGGCCATCAGCGCCTTGGCGCCTTCGATATCGGTCGTGGAGGAACTGTCCATGCCCTCATCCCAACCGTTCACGAAAGGCGGTGCAATCATGCCAGCAGGGGCCGACTGGCCGCGCATAACGACCTGCTTGATGGCATCCCGGTTAATGGCCTTGGACATCGCCTGACGCACGCGTACGTCTGCCAGCGGGTTCTTCCCGTCCACATTGTCCGAACCCAGATCGGCATCCCCCATGTTCATGCCGAAGAAGATCACCCGGTTCTGAGGCGCAGTCCGTACGTCCAGACCATCGGTATCCGCAACGCGGGCCAGATCCTGAACGGGGACGTCCTGAATGAAGTCGACCTCACCCGATAGCAATGCAGCAACTCGGGTCGCGGCGTTCTGGATCGGGGTATAGATGATCTCGGTCACTTCCAGGGGGAACTCATCCTTGCCCCAGTAGTTCTCGTTCGCGGTCAGAACGGTCTTCACATCGGGTTCACGGCTGACCAGCTTGTACGGGCCAGTACCGTTGGCGTTCTTGGCGGCGAATGTGTCCTCGCCTCCTTCATAGTCCTGCACCTTGACGGCGTTGTTCGCCTCGGCCCAGCCTTTGTCCATCATGAACATGTTGGTCAGGTTGTTGGGCATGATCGGGTTCGGGCCATCGGTTTCGATCTCAACCGTGTATTTGTCCGGCGCGCGTACCTCTTTGACCGAGGCGAGCAACTCTTTGTAGTCGGAATCCGGCGTCATCGCGCGGTTCAGCGAAAACACGACGTCTTCACTGTCGAACTCGGCACCGTCATGGAAGGTCACGCCTTCACGCAGCTTGAACACCCAGACATTCGGGTTTTCTTCGGACGGAGCCCATTCGGTCGCCAGCGACGGTACAAGCGCCCCGGAATGGTCGCGCATCACCAGCGTTTCCATGATCTGATGCGCCATGGCTGAGGTCGGACCCTCGTTCTGCGCATGCGGGTCCATCGTCAGCGAGTCGCCCGCGCGTGCCCAGCGCAGCGTTTCCGCAGAGGCAGCACCAGCCAAAAGGGCCATGGCACTGGCTGCGACCAGCAAGTGTTTCACTTTCATTGTAATCTCCCCAATTCTTTTTAACCCGCACGGATGGCGGGTGATCGACGAAGCGCGATCAACGTGCCCTTGATAATCCAAATCATTCTGAAACTTGCAATGCCTAATTGGATTGCTGGACCCGACGAGAACCTGCCAGATTTTAGCCACTTGGCCGGATTTCGCTGGTTCTGTGACGATCGAGTTGCATACCCTTTCTCTTTCTTCGAGACTCGGTTCGCGGTAAAAAAAACGTAGCCGCATCAGGCTGGACATCGTGTCGGGGACATTGATTTGAAACAGACAAACCGCAAACCGCCCAACCCGAGGCGAGAGCTTCAGAGCGTGCGCAACCAGAGCGTATCGTTTCTGGGTGTCGCGTTTCTATTCAGCATCTTCGTCAACCTGCTGATGCTGACCGGGCCGCTGTTCATGCTTCAGGTCTATGACCGGGTTCTCAGTTCGCGCTCGGTCGAGACACTTACGGCGCTGTTTCTGCTGGTTGGGCTGCTCTACGGCCTGATGGCCATGCTGGACTATGCGCGCGGCCGGATCGTGGCGCGGTTCGGGGCCAAGTTCCAATCCTCGCTGGACGAGAGGGTTTTTGACGGAACCATCCGGCGCGCACTGTATCCACAGGTGCGTTCCGCCCCGGCAACGGCCTTGCGCGATCTGGAGGCCGTGCGGTCGCTTTGCGCCTCGCCCGTATTCCTCGCCGTTATGGATATTCCCTGGACGCCCGTTTTCCTGGCCGCGATCTTCCTGTTTCACCCGCTGCTCGGCTGGCTGGCGGTTGCTGGTGGGTCCTTGCTGATCGTCATCGCATTGCTCAACCAGATCTTGACCAAACAGAAGGTCGCCGAGGCGCAGGTTGCCTCAGGCCGGGCCAATGCTTTTGCGGAACAAGCACGGCAAGCCGCCGAAGTTGTACGGTCGCAAGGCATGCAAGGCGACGTTGCACAGCGCTGGCTATCACAGCGCAGCAACGCCTTGTCGCAGAGCATCTCGGCCAGCGACTGGACCGGTAGTTTCACGTCTTTGACCAAATCGCTGCGCCTGTTCCTGCAATCCGCGATGCTAGCGCTTGGCGCTTGGCTGGTGTTGCGCAACGAGATGACAGCCGGGGCCATGATCGCAGGTTCGATCTTGCTGGGCCGCGCTTTGGCACCCGTGGAAATGGTGGTGGGACAATGGGGGCTGATCGAAAACGCGCGAACCGCGTGGTCTCGTCTTGGCACCTTCCTCGATGAAACTCCGCCCGAGCAGAACAAGACCAAGCTGCCCGTGCCCGAGGCGCGTCTCGTCGCGAAAAGTCTGACGGTCATTCCGCCCGGCGTTCAAAAGCCAACCCTGCGCAATGCCTCACTGATCTTGGAACCCGGCAAGGCGCTGGGTGTAATCGGTAAAAGTGGCTCGGGCAAGACGACCCTGGCCAAGGCGCTTTTGGGTCTGTTGACCCCCGCAGCGGGCGAGATTCGCTTGGGTGGCGCGACATTGGATCAATATGCAGCAGATGATCTGGGCCACTACATTGGCTATCTGCCGCAGCAGGTCACGCTGTTCAACGGAACAGTGACAGAGAACATCGCCCGGATGTCGCAACAACCCGATGACGCCGCCGTTGTCGCCGCCGCTAAGAAGGCCAACGCACATGAGCTGATTATGTCTTTGGAGAAGGGTTACGACACCTTTCTAGAAGGCAATGACAGCCAGTTGTCCGGCGGTCAGAAACAACGGATCGCGCTTGCCCGGGCGCTATATGGTGATCCTGTTCTGCTGATCCTGGACGAACCGAACTCGGCCCTGGATGCCGACGGCACTGAAGCGCTGAACCGCGCGGTGCGCAGCCTCAAGAAAAGTGGCAAGGCCGCGATTATCATGACGCACCGCCCGCAAGCGATTTCGGAATGTGATGACCTGATTGTGGTCGAGAAAGGCCAGATCGTCAAAGCAGGCAGCCGGGACGAGGTTCTGGGTTCGATGGTCCAGAATGCCGGTGCGATCAAACGACACCTCAATAAAGTGGGTGAGAAATGAGCAACCCTCCTGCGCGCCGCAGTTGGCGCATAACCTTCCCCGCAACTGTGGGCTTTTTTGCGCTGCTCATCCTTGTTGTGGGCATCGGCATCTGGAGCGTTCGAACCCAACTGGCCGGTGCGATCATCTCACAAGGCGTGATCGAGGTGCAAAGCAACCGTCAGGTGGTAGAGCATCCCGATGGCGGGGTCGTCGGTGAGATTTTTGTGCGCGATGGGGATCTGGTGGAAAGCGGTGAACTTCTGCTGCGTCTGGATGATACGTTTCTGGCTTCGGAAAAGACTGTGGTCGAGACGCAATTGTTCGAACTGCTCAGCCGTCAGGCCCGGCTGGAAGCGGAACGCGATGGCGCCACCTCCGAGGAGTTGGCAGCAAAACTGCGCGAGGTTCAAGATCGGGAATCTATCAGTCCCAACCTCATCGCTGGTCAGCAGCGCTTGTTTGACGCCCGCGCAGAAACTCTGGCGCAGAAAACCGAACAGTTAAATCGGCAAAAGACCCAAATCGAAAGCGAGATTGACGGTACGCAAGCACAACTGACCGCAGCGCGCGCACAGGTTGAGCTAATCAGTGAAGAATTGAAGGATCAGGAAAACCTGCTGGAGCGCGGCCTGACACAAGCCAGCCGTGTTTCTGCCCTGCAACGGGAAGAGGCCAACCTGACCGGTGCCATCGGGCGGCTCGAGGCGACCATCGCCCGGCTCAAAGGGCAGATCGCCTCGACCGAAATCCAGATATTGGAGCTGAACGCGGCCCGCCGGGAAGAAGCGATCACAACGCTGCGTGACGCACAGACGCGCATCGCCGAGCTTGCTGAACGACGCCTCTCGCTGACCGAGCGCCTTTCGCGTCTGGATATTCGCGCGCCCGTTTCTGGAACCGTTTATGACAGTCAGGTTTTCGCCCTGCAGTCGGTCATCCAACCGGCTGAACAGATGATGTATGTGGTGCCTCAGGATACGCCGCTTCTAGTGGCAGCCAAGGTCGATGCGATCCATGTGGACCAGCTGTTTCGTGGGCAAGAGGTCGCCCTGCGCTTTCCCAGTTTCAACCAGCGGGAAACCCCGGAACTGGATGGCCATGTCATCAATGTCTCGGCGGACACATTCACCGATGAAGGCACAGGCTTTACCTTCTACCGGGCCGAGCTGGTCCCTGATGACGGTCAGCTGGATCGCCTGAACGGGCAAACTTTGCTGCCGGGCATGCCGGTGGAGGCCATGATCAAAACAGACGAGCGCACTCCGCTGTCCTACCTGACCAAACCGCTGACCGACTATTTCACGCGGGCGTTCCGGGAGTAACACATCGCGCCTGGGGCAACCTGTCCCAGTGTCGCGACTTGCAATACCTATCGATTTAGTATACCGCCGCATACAAAGAGCATATCCGGGCGTCAGACCCATGTCTGAGACCGGGACCTCAAGCACCTTCTAACGCCAATACGTCGGGATAGCCATGAGCCTGTATACTGATTACCTTGCCGAGATCGAAACACGCAAAGAGCAGGGGTTGAACCCCAAACCCGTCGATGACGGTGCCCTGACAAAAGAGATCATTGACCAGATCCGCGACCCTCAGAACGAACATCGCGCGGACTCGCTGCATTTCTTCATCTACAACACCCTGCCCGGCACAACCAGCGCCGCGGGTGAGAAGGCGGCGTTTCTGAAAGAGATCATTCTGGGTCAGGCCGATGTCGAAGAAATCTCGCAGGATTTCGCGTTCGACCTGCTATCGCACATGAAAGGCGGCCCCTCGGTCAAGGTTCTGCTGGATCTGGCTTTGGGTGACGATGTAGCGATTGCGGGCAAGGCGGCTGAGGTGCTGAAGACTCAGGTCTTCCTGTATGACGCGGATACCGACCGGCTGAAAGCTGCGCTCGATGCTGGCAATGCCGTCGCGAAAGACATCCTTGAAAGCTACGCCAAGGCCGAGTTCTTCACCAAACTGCCTGACATCGACGAAGAGATCGAAGTCGTCACTTATGTCGCCGCCGAGGGTGACATCTCGACCGACCTGCTGTCGCCCGGCAATCAGGCACACTCGCGCGCGGACCGCGAATTGCACGGTAAATGCCTTATCTCCGAGACCGCGCAACAAGAGATCGAAGCGCTGAAGCTGAAGCATCCCGGCAAGCGCGTCATGCTGATCGCTGAAAAAGGCACCATGGGTGTGGGATCGTCCCGTATGTCGGGTGTGAACAACGTGGCCCTGTGGACCGGCAAACAAGCCAGCCCCTATGTGCCCTTCGTCAACTACGCTCCCATCGTGGCTGGCACCAACGGCATTTCGCCGATCTTCCTGACCACAGTCGGCGTAACCGGCGGCATCGGACTGGACCTGAAGAACTGGGTCAAAAAGGTGGATGAGGATGGCAACGCAATCCTGAACAATGACGGCAACCCGATCCTGGAAGAAAAGTACTCGGTTGCCACTGGCACGGTTCTGAAGATCAACACCAAAGACCACAAACTGCTGAGCGAAGACGGGGAAGAGCTAGTCGACGTGAACTCGTCCTTCACGCCGCAAAAAGTTGAATTCATGAAGGCAGGCGGTTCCTACGCCATCGTTTTCGGTAAGAAACTGCAGACATTCGCGGCCGAAGCACTGGGTGTAGCGGCACCGCTGGTCTTTGCTCCGTCGAAAGAAATCAGCCACGAGGGCCAGGGCCTGACCGCGGTTGAAAAGATCTTCAACAAGAACGCCGTTGGGACCACACCCGGCAAGACCCTGCATGCCGGATCGGACGTGCGCGTCAAGGTCAACATTGTCGGCTCACAGGACACAACCGGCCTGATGACCATGCAAGAGCTTGAGTCGATGGCGGCAACTGTTGTCTCACCCATCGTCGATGGGGCGTATCAGTCCGGCTGTCACACGGCCTCCGTGTGGGATGCGAAGGCGCAAGCCAACACCCCCCGCCTGATGAAGTTCATGAATGACTTCGGCCTCGTTACCGGGCGTGACCCGAAGGGCGTCTACCATTCGATGACCGACGTGATCCACAAGGTGTTGAACGACATCACCGTGGATGACTGGTCGGTCATCATCGGCGGCGACAGCCACACTCGTATGTCCAAAGGCGTGGCCTTCGGGGCCGACTCGGGCACTGTTGCTTTGGCGCTTGCCACAGGTGAGGCCTCGATGCCGATCCCTGAATCGGTCAAGGTGACCTTCAAGGGCACGATGGCCGAGCATATGGATTTCCGCGATGTCGTACATGCCACCCAAGCACAGATGTTGGAACAGCATGGCGACAACGTGTTCCAGGGCCGTGTGATCGAAGTTCACATCGGCACGCTGCTGGCCGACCAGGCCTTTACATTCACTGACTGGACGGCTGAGATGAAGGCTAAGGCTTCGGTCTGTATTTCGAATGACGAGACCTTGATCGGTTCGCTGGAACTGGCCAAGTCGCGCATCCAGATCATGATCGACAAAGGCATGGAGCATGAGAACGGCATGCTGCAAAAGCTGATCAAAATCGCCGATGCGCGCATTGCCGAAATCAAGTCGGGCGAAAAGCCAGCGCTGCGCCCCGATGACAACGCGAAATACTTCGCCGAGGTAGTCGTCGATCTGGACCAGATCGTTGAACCGATGATCGCCGACCCGGATGTCAACAACGCCGACGTCTCGAAACGCTATACCCACGACACAATCCGCCCGATCTCGTACTACAATGCCGAAAAGCATGTGGATCTGGGCTTTGTCGGCTCGTGCATGGTGCATAAGGGCGACATCAAGATCGTGGCCCAGATGCTGAAAAACCTTGAAAAGGAAACCGGCAAGGTCGAGTTCCAGGCCCCGCTGGTCGTCGCAGCTCCGACCTACAACATCATCGACGAGTTGAAGGAAGAAGGCGACTGGGAAGTACTTGAAAAATACTCGGGCTTCGAATTCGACGACCTTTTCCCGAAGGAAAAGGCGCGGACCGAGTACGAGAACATCCTGTATCTCGAACGTCCCGGCTGTAACCTGTGCATGGGCAACCAGGAAAAGGCCGCCAAGGGCGACACGGTTCTGGCCACCTCGACCCGCCTGTTCCAGGGCCGCGTTGTGGCAGATGCGCCGGACAAGAAAGGTGAATCGCTGCTGGCCTCGACCCCGGTTGTTGTCCTGTCGGCCATTCTGGGTCGGACGCCGACGATCGAGGAATACAAAGCCTCGGTTGAAGGGATCGACCTGACCAAGTTCGCCCCGCCGGTTGCGAAAAACCCGGCCACTCAATCGGCGCATTTCTAACGCCGCATTTGACACGTTTTTCCTGCGCGCGGCCGTTCATCGGTCGCGCGCTTGTGTTTTCAGGGTGTGACGCTAGCGCAGTTCGGCTTCGGTATTGCCACCGTCGACCGTGATGACGTGGCCGGTAGTGCGCTCCATCAAAGCAAGATTGACAAAACCCTCGGCGACATGATGCGCCTCGACCTCGCGGCCCAGAAGGTTACCGCCCATATAGACCTCTTCGCTGACACCCCGCGCGGCGGCGCGTTCCTTGATGAACGCATCCGTCAGCAGGCCTGATCTGATCTTGTCGGCATTGACCCCGTTGACCCGAATACCAGCCCCCGCCAGTTCCAGCGCCAGTTGCCGCATCAGGAACATCGTGGCGGCTTTGGGGGTTCCATAGGCGCCTAGATTGCGACCGGGATTGACCGCCTGTTTGGAGATATTGAACAGGATTTGCCCACCACGCCCCTGATCCTGCATCAACTTGGCAGCGGCGGTGGCAAAGGCCTTATGCGCGAAAAAGTTCAACTCGAAAGCCGCGCGGAAGGCTTCATCCTCAAGCTCGACCAGAGCGCCGCCAGTGGCTGTGCCCGCATTCGACACGAGAATATCCAGCCCACCAAAGGCCGCGACCGCAGCGGTCATCGCGGTATCGGCAGCGTTAGCTTGCGTGATGTCGAGCGCGCAGGCCGCATGCCAGCGACCCAACTGGGATAGGGCCGCATCCAGCGCCTCCTGATCCCGATCCACCAGAACGACATTCGCGCCCTTGGCGGCAAAGGCTTTGGCGGTTGCCAGACCAATCGCGCCTGCCCCGCCGGTCACCATGACGACCTGGCCCTGAAACGGCGGAGGGGTGCCTTTGCCCAGCTTTGCTTGCTCCAACGACCAATATTCGCAATCGAACATGTCCTTTTCGCCAATCGGGTAGAACCCGCCCGCATCTTCTGTGACAGCGCGCACGCGGATGTTCTGTTCAGCAAGATCAGCCGAGGCTGAGGCCGCCCTAGCGTTCACCCCAATCCCCAGCACACCGATCCCTTCGATCCACGCATGTTTGGGATCAGGGGTCAGCATGGTCTTGGGTTCCGCGGCCTGAGGGGCCTGACGGTCGAAATAGGCGCGGTAATCCACAGCGAAGGCTTCGACCTTGGCCTTGATGCTCTCTCGGTCGGTTAGGTCCGCCTGTTTCAGCACCAGCGGCCAGCCCTTGGTACGCAGCACGTGATCCGGTGAGGCCATGCCGCGGGTCGCCAGCGCGTCCACATCGCCGCGCGCCATAAACGCATGTGTCGCGGGGCCATTTCTCAGATCAAAGACAGGCATCGGACTGTCCTGATCCGCAGTGACCTCAGCGATCACGCCACGCAAGACGGGCAACATGTCCAGCCCGTTGGAAGGCAGACGTTCACCAATTGGCGTCAGTTCGGTCAGGCCGAGATAAGCCGCGACCTCATTGGTATGCTGAACGATCTTATCATAGCTTTCCTGCGCGGTGGCGCCAAAGGCGAAATGACCATGTTTAAGCAGCAGCAGCCCCTCAACATCAGGGTTGGCGTCGTACACATCCGCCGCCGCCTTCGCGAGGCTGAAACCGGGCATGATGTAAGGCACGATCCCCAAGCGGTCGCCGAAAATCTCGCGACAGACCTCTTCAGCATTGGGCAGGTCGGCCAGAATCAGAAACGGCGTGGCGTGGGTGTGATCGACGTATATATGTGGCAGGAAGGCATGCAACAGCGTTTCGACTGACGGGTTGGGCGAGGCCGAATTCAGCAGGCTTGAGCGCTGATAGTTCACCATGTCCTCATCCGACAGCTTATCGAGCGCGCGCAGCTTCAACAGCGGCTCTTGCCAGACACCCGGCAGTCCGGGCGCTTCGATCGTGTCCAGATCCCAGCCCGAGCCTTTGACGTGCAGAACCGGCCGCATCTCGCCGAACAAATCGGGGCGCTCTAGCTTGACCGACGTATTGCCACCGCCATGCATCAGCAGATCCGGGTTCTGACCGATGAGGCGCGAAGTGTAGACCCGCTCTGCCAATTCCTGATCAGCCGGATCGGCGCCGGCAGCCGCACGCCAGTCTGCGGCGGCCTGCGCCTTGTACATGTTTTCGATCATGTCTTTTGTATCCTTGTCTTTCTGCGCTCAGGCGGCTTGGCCAACCTTTTCAGGGAACATGGCCGCCAGACCTTCGGCGCTGGCGTCGCATACGCCCCTCTCGGTGATCAAACCGGTGACCAGACGGTTCGGCGTGACGTCAAAGGCCGGGTTACCTACATCCGAGCCATCGGGGACGACACAGACCTCTCCAATACCGTCCTCCGTCATGCCAAACACGTGCGAGATTTCGCGGTCCGGTCGGTCCTCGATCGGGATTTCGGCAACCCCGTCCCGCAGCGTCCAATCGATGGTGGGTGAGGGCAAGGCCACATAGAACGGCACGTTGTTGTCATGCGCGGCCAGGGCCTTTAGATAGGTACCGATCTTGTTGCAGACATCGCCGGTCGAGGTGGTCCGGTCCGTCCCGGTGATCACCAGATCGACCAGACCGTGCTGCATCAGGTGACCGCCTGCATTGTCGACGATGTATTGATGGCTGATGCCATGTTCGCCCAGTTCCCACGCTGTTAAGGCCCCTTGGTTCCGGGGTCGCGTTTCATCGACCCAGACATGGATCGGCAAACCAGCGTTATGCGCCTGGTACATCGGGCTGGTCGCAGTGCCCCAATCCACGGTGGCCAGCCACCCGGCATTGCAATGGGTCAACAATCGCACCGGCTCACCCGCGGGTTTGCGGGCGGCGATCTCGCGGATCAAAGCAAGCCCATGTTCTCCGATCCGGCGATTGATCTCGACATCCTCTTCGCAGATCTCATCCGCCAACGCCCAGGCCGCGGCGGCGCGTTGATCGGGCGGCAGAGGCAGCAGGGCCTCCCGGCAGCGCTGCAACGCCCAATTCAGGTTTACCGCCGTTGGACGGGTCGCGTTCAAAACCGAGGCTGAATGTTCAAAACTCTGATCAGACGGGTCCCGAGACATCCCATCCGCCATCCCATAGGCAGCAGTCGCTCCGATCAAAGGCGCGCCACGCACCCACATCTCGCGGATCGCGGCCTCAAACGCGGCCAGAGAGGACAACGTGGCGATTCGGAAATCGTGCGGCAGCCAGCGTTGGTCGATGATCCTGACCTCGCCGCTTTCAGCGTCGCGCCAGATCGAGTGGTAGTGAACACCGCCAATTTTCATCTTCTGCCCTCCGGTCGGGTTTCATGGGGTCTGCCACACGTTCCAGTATTTTCACGCAGGCCTCAAGCGCCGATGGGTTGTTTCCGCACGGCTCTTAGAAGCGTATTACAGATCGGCTAGTCCCAGAGCGGCATAGGCGGGCGGCATCAGGGCACGCCGCCAACGACCCAATGGAAAGCGGCGGGCTGTCTCGGACATGACATTTGGCAATCCGCTGGTCTGACCCAGGGCCAACCGCGCCAGGGCCCGACCGCTATAGGTGCCCATGGCGACCCCGTTGCCATGATAGGCGAAGCCCGCGAACATCCCGGTCTGTCCCGGAACCGGCCCAACAAAAGGCACCAGTTCGCGCGACATGCACACCATGCCCGACCAGATATGAGTGACGTCCACCTCAGACCACGCCGGGAACATACGCTTGAAGTCGCGCTGCACCTGCATGCGGATCGCTGCCTCGGCTTTGGGTGAGGACCGCAGCCCGCCCCGCATGCCAAACAGGAACCGGCCATCCGGCATCAGGCGGAAATAGTGCAAGAGATTGCGCGTATCGTAGGACATCTGATCTGAGGTCCAACCCTGCGCGGCCCTCTCTGCCGGTGTCAGAGGACGGGTGACAAGCACAGTGGATTGGGCAGGCATGTAACGAGCCGACATCCAGGACGGGATATCTTCGCTGGAGTACCCATTGGTGCAGACCAATACCTTGTCGGCTCGGATTTGGCCTTTTGGTGTTTGTACAGCAAAACCTGACGCGGTCTTCTCAATGCTCAGAACGGGGCTGTTCTGAAAAAACATTGCGCCTTGCGCCTGCGCGGCTTGGGTTAGGCCAAAAAGGTATTTCCGAGGATTCAGGCCGAACCCGACAGGTGTCGTGTACCCTCCGTGAAATGGCCCTTTCAGGCCTAGACCGGACAGGTCAGCAGCTTCATGCAGTATACCGTTCTCATCTGCACTGCGCCTCAGCGCCTCCATCGCGCGGCGGGAATGAGCCAGTTGCGTCTCACCTTTTGAATGCCGATCCACGTCGATCCCGTAGCTGTCCAGAAGGCTTGCGACGAGTTGCACAGCGTCGCTTTCAGCCCCGGAATAGGCTTGCGCCGAAACCTCACCATAGCGACGACACATGGCCTTGTAGCTGAGTTTTGATCCCCCCAGACAGCAGAACCCACCGTTGCGTCCCGAAGCCCCCCAACCGGGTGTTTCGGCCTCACACACTGCGACGGACACGGCCGCATCCGCCAGATGCAGTGCGGCTGAAGCTCCGGTGAAACCGCCGCCAATAATGGCAACATCAGCCTGCAAATCACCCTTCTGTTCAGGCCAGTCGGGGGCGGCGATAGTTTCGTCCCACCAGCACCCCTGCCTTGGCCCATCACCATAGGTGTAGTCCGGAAATATCCGTTTCATTCGGCGCGCATGGCGGCCATCTCATCTTGCTTTTGCCGCATCATCGCACGCTTAGTGACCAAGGAGGCGGTGATGACGCCGATAGTCACAACCGCGATCATTAGGGTCGACAGCGCGTTAATCTCAGGGCTGACACCAAGCCGCACGGCCGAAAAGATTTTGATCGGCAAGGTCGTGGCAGACGGGCCCGAAGTAAAGGACGCGATCACCAGATCATCAAGAGACAGAGTAAACGCCAGCAGCCAGCCCGAGATCACCGCCGGTGCGATGATCGGCAGGGTTACTAGTCGAAACGCTTGCGCGGGCGAGCAGCCAAGGTCCAAGGCGGCCTCTTCCAGCGACTGGTCAAAGGTCACAAGGCGCGAGGAGACAACCACCGACACAAAGCACATCGAAAAGGTCGTATGGGCCAATACGATGGTCAGAATCCCCCGGTCCAACCCGATCCCGATGAAGAGCAGCAAAAGCGACAGGCCTGTGATCACCTCTGGCATGACCAGCGGCGCGTAGATCATTCCCGAGAACAGGGTACGGCCAAAGAAGCGCCCTCCGCGTACCAGGACATAGGCCGCGGCGGTGCCCAGAATGGTTGCCAGCGTCGATGAAAACACCGCCACCCGGATCGTCACCCATGCCGCGTCCAGAAACGCTTCGTTCTGGGCCAGCTCTCCGTACCATTTGGTCGAGAACCCGGCCCAGACAGTCACCAGTTTGCTTTCATTGAAGCTGAAGATGATCAGGATAATCATCGGGATGTACAGGAACGCGAACCCTAGCGTCAGGGAAACCGTGTTGAACCAGCTTAATCTGTTCATTTCTCGGCCTCCGCCTGTTTCTGCTGGTTGCGCTGGAACAACACAATCGGCACCACGAGGATCAGCAGCAGAACCACCGCCACCGCGCTTGCCACCGGCCAGTCACGGTTTGAGAAGAACTCCTCCCACAAGACCTTACCGATCATCAGGGTGCCCGAGCCGCCGAGAAGTGAGGGGATCACAAACTCACCGATCACCGGGATCATCACAAGGAAACAGCCCGCAATGATGCCGGGGCGCGACAAGGGGATCGTTACCAGCCAGAAGGCCTGGAGGCGCGAACACCCCAGATCCTCGGCGGCTTCGATCAGTGACTCGTCCATGCGCTCCAACGACGAATAGATCGGCAGGATCATGAACGGCAGATAGGTGTAGACGATCCCGATATAGACAGCCGTATTGGTGTTCAGAATCGTCAGCGGGGTCGAGATGATACCCGTCCACAGCAAGAGCTGGTTCAGATACCCTTCGTTCGACAGGATCCCCATCCAAGCGTAAACGCGGATCAGGAATGAGGTCCAGAACGGAAGGATCACCAGCATCATCAGTGTCGGTCGCCATTCGGCCGGCGCGCGCGCCATGCCATAGGCAATCGGGTATCCCACCAGCAACGTCAGAAAGGTTGAGATCACAGCGATCTTCAGGCTGGAGAGGTAGGCCTTCCAATACAGGTCATCCTCGGTCAGCCAGACGAAATTCTCAAAATCCAGCTGGCTGAAGAAATCCTTGATCCCGGCCCAACCCTGCGACAGGTCCAACGTCGGCGTGTAGGGCGGAATCGCCAGTTCCGTGTCCGAAAGTGAGATTTTTAGGACAATGAAAAACGGCACCAAAAACAGCGCCAACAGCCAGACATAAGGAACTGCGATCAGCAGCGCGCGGCGCATCAGCTTGCCAACAGGACCGCAGCCGTCGCTGTCCAGGACAGCCAGACCGGGTCTTCCCATGTGAATGACCGACGCGAGATGCGGCGAGTATTGGCCGTTTGCGCCTTGATGATCGTGCCGTTCGGCAGCTCGACATGATAGGTCGAGAGGTTGCCCAGATAAGCGATGTCCAACACCCTGCCTTGCACGGCATTGATTGCCTCGGCAGGGCGGTCGGTTGAGATCGTCACCTTCTCGGGCCGGATCGCCAGATGGCAGGCCTGACCCTCCGAGAAGCCGTTCGCCGAGGTTGCCGTCAGCGGAGCCTGCCCTTCGGCCCAGTCGATCCGATAGGTTTCCTCACCATTCGCGGTAGCGTGGCCTTCGATGATATTCACGTCGCCGATGAAGTCCGCGACATAAACCGAGTTCGGGTTTTCATAGATGCGATCGGGCGTGGCGACCTGCATCAAGCGACCTTGATCCATTACCGCCACGCGGCTGGCGACGGTCATGGCTTCCTCCTGATCGTGGGTAACGATCACAAAGGTCGTGCCGGTCTTCTCCTGAATATCCATCAGTTCGAACTGCGTGTCCTGTCGCAGTTTCTTGTCCAACGCACCCAGAGGTTCGTCCAGCAGCAATAGCTTGGGCGCCTTGGCCAGCGACCGCGCCAGCGCGACCCGTTGCCGTTGACCGCCCGAGATCTGATGCGGCTTGCGGCGAGCAAATTGCTCGAGCCGAGTCAGGCGCAGCATCTCTTCCACCCGGTCCTCAAGGTCATGCTTGGGCATGTTGTCCCGGCGCAGACCGAAGGCGATGTTTTCCCAGATGCTGAGATGCGGAAACAGCGCGTAGGACTGGAACATCATGTTCACTGCGCGTTTGTTGGGCGGGATCGGGTCAATGTCCTGACCGCCCAAAATGATGTGCCCTTCGGTCGGCGTTTCGAACCCCGCCAGCATGCGCATCATCGTGGTCTTGCCGCAACCCGACGGACCGAGCAGGGCAAAGAATTCTTTCTCAAAAATGTCCAGAGACAGATTGTCTATGGCCGTGAAATCTCCAAACCGTTTGGTGACATTCTGGAATTGGATCAAGGGTTTCGCCTGCGGGTCATCCCACGGCGCAAAGACGTCAGAGTTCAAAACGGCCCCCGTTCGACAATCTGGAAGTGGGCGCAAGGCGATCCCCGCCGCCTTGCGCGAAATCGGATCAGGTGCCCGATTTGATCTTGGTCCACATACGGGTCACAACCCGCTGTGTTTTTGCCGGGTAAGGCGTGGTGATGTAGAGGTTCTGCATCGTCGCATCATCCGGATAAATCGCCGGATCACCGATCACGTCTTCTTCAAGGAACTCTTGCGAGGCCTTGTTGCCGTTGGCGTAGTACACATAGTTCGACGCCGCCGCCATGTTGTTGGCATCAAGGATGAAGTTCAGGAACTTATGCGCGCCTTCCGGGTTCGGAGCGTCCGCCGGAATAGCCATCTGGTCGAACCACATCAGCGAGCCTTCGGCGAAGGGGTGGTATTCGATCTCAACGCCGTTGTCGGCCTCGGCCGCACGGTCACGGGCCTGCAGAATGTCACCCGACCAACCAACTGCCACGCAGATATCGCCATTGGCCAGCGCGTTGATGTATTCCGAGCTGTGGAATTTCTGGATATAAGGGCGCACGCCGGTCAGTACTTCCTCGACCTTCTTGATGACGTCCGGGTCATGGCTGTCCGGGTCCTCACCCAGATATTGCAATGTCATCGGGATCATTTCGGCGGGAGCATCCAAGAAATGCACTCCGCACTCGGCCAGTTTCTCCATATTTTCGGGTTTCAGCACCAAGTCCATGCTGTTCAGCGCAACGTCATCCCCCAGCGCTTCTTTGACTTTGCCGACATTCACACCAATGCCAGTGGTGCCCCACATGTAGTTGATCGAATAAGCATTGTTCGGGTCGTATCCGGCAGTACGCTCTTGGATGACATCCCACAGGTTGCCAGCATTGGACAGCTGAGCTGTATCCAGTTCCCGGAACGCTCCGGCCTGAATCTGGCGCTGAAGGAACGTACCCGAGGGCACCACGACATCATAGCCCGACCCACCGGCCAGCATCTTGGTCTCCAGCAACTCGTTGCTGTCGAACACGTCGTAGATCAGGGTCAGCCCTGTCTCTTCCTCGAACTTCGTTAGAAGCTCCTCGTCGATATAGTCCGACCAGTTATAGACTCGCACCTCTTCGGCGAAGGCCGCCGAAGTCCCCAATGCGAGAACCGCTGTCAGTGTCAGCGTCTTGAACATCATTTTTGTTCTCCCTGCGATTATGGTGGGTATTGTCCCGTTTTTTTGGATTTGATCAAGTTTTGCGTTTTTCGACTTTCTGAACTATGGTTCCAAAAGGTCAACAGCCCGGCAAGTCGGCACCCATCGAGACAAGGCAAACCAATTGGATTTGATCAAAAATAAGGCACCTAAGCCCAATATTGACGCCGGGAAACGGCCCGCGCACGAACAGGTCTACCACACCCTGAAATCCATGATCATGTTCGGCGAGCTGGTACCAGGTCAGCCCGTCACTATTCAGGGCCTGACTGATTCGCTCGGCGTCGGCATGACCCCCGTGCGCGAGGCGATTCGACGTCTGATCTCGGACGGTGCATTGGTGTTTCAGGGCAATCGCCGGGTCAGTGTACCCTTGTTGTCCAGCGGTGATGTTGAGCAGGTGATCTTCGCCAGAATTGCCATAGAATCAGAGCTTTCAAGGCGATCCACCGCCAAAATGTCCGCCAGCGACATTGATCAACTGGAATCAATCGACCAGCAATTGGACCAGATGATCGCGGATGGTGACGTTCATGGCTACCTGCACTTGAACCACAGATTCCACGAAACGCTCTACGCACATGCCGATGCGCCCGTCCTAAGCGATCTGGCCGAGCGTCTGTGGCTCCGATTCGGGCCATCCTTGCGTGTGGTCTGCGGCCGCTTCGGCACTCAAAGCCTGCCTGATCGCCATAAGGACATCATCGCAGGGCTGCGCGCTGTGGATGCGGAAAACGTGGCGAAAGCGACCGCTCAGGATATCGAGCAAGGCATGGAACTGATGATCGACGCTGCCTCGGACATTTAGAAAACACCGATTCGATTGACAGGAAATAATTTGATCATATTGTGACTCGCAACCACCGTTGCAGGAGTCTTTCGGATGTCCACGATCACAAACCACATGCCCACCGCCGAATTGCAGGCGCTGGATGCCGCCCACCACATGCACCCGTTCTCCGCCAACGGAGCGTTGGGAAAAGAGGGCGCGCGCGTCATCACCCGCGCCAATGGCGTCTATCTGACAGACAGCGAAGGCGAACAGATCCTGGACGCGATGGCCGGCCTGTGGTGCGTGAATATCGGCTACGGGCGCGATGAACTGGCCGACGCCGCAGCCCGCCAAATGCGCGAGCTTCCGTACTACAACACCTTCTTCAAAACGACCCACGTTCCCGCAATTGCACTGGCCAACAAACTGGCAGAGCTTGCCCCGGGCGACCTGAACCACGTGTTCTTCGCCGCTGGCGGGTCCGAGGCGAACGACACCAACATCCGCTTGGTGCGCACCTATTGGGCCGAAAAAGGTCAGCCCGACAAGAACATCATCATCAGCCGGCACAATGCCTATCATGGCTCGTCAGTGGGCTCTGCCTCGCTGGGCGGTATGGCCGGAATGCACGCGCAGGGCGGCATCCCGATCCCGAACATCCACCACATCAATCAACCCAACTGGTGGGCCGAAGGCGGTGACATGACGCCCGAAGAGTTCGGCCTCGCCCGTGCGCGCGAACTAGAAGAAGCCATTCTGGAACTGGGCGAAGACCGCGTCGCCGCCTTCATCGCCGAGCCTGTTCAGGGCGCAGGCGGCGTGATCGTCGCTCCTGATACCTACTGGCCCGAAATCCAGCGCATCTGCGACAAATACGATATCCTGCTGATCGCCGATGAAGTGATCTGTGGCTTTGGCCGTACCGGCAACTGGTTCGGATCGCAAACCGTCGGCATCAAACCGCATATCATGACCATCGCAAAAGGCCTCAGCTCGGGCTACGCGCCTATCGGAGGCTCCATCGTCAATGACGAGATCGCCGAGGTGATCGGCGGCACTGAATTCAACCACGGCTACACCTATTCCGGCCACCCGGTCGCAGCGGCTGTGGCCCTGGAAAACCTGCGCATCCTTGAAGAAGAAAAGATCGTCGAGCATGTCCGCGACGTCGCCGCCCCCTACCTTAAACAGAAATGGGAGGCGCTGGCCGATCACCCGCTGGTGGGCGAGGCCAAGATCGTCGGTATGATGGCGTCGATCGCTTTGACCCCTGACAAAGCCAGCCGCGCCAAATTCGCCTCCGACCCCGGCACGGTAGGCTATATCTGCCGCGACCGCTGCTTTGCCAACAACCTGATCATGCGGCATGTGGGCGACCGGATGATCATCTCTCCGCCTCTGATCCTGACCCCAACGGATATCGACGAGATGTTCGTGCGCATCCACAAATCATTGGATGAAGCCGAGGCCGAGATCATCGCGCAGGGCCTGATGAAAGCGGCCTCCTGATCCGCCCTTCATCTGGCTAAAACATCCCGGGGGAGACGCCGATAGGCGGCGGGGGCAGAGCCCTTAGCCCGCTCGTTAGTTGCACTTTCAGTTGTGGTCGACAAGTTATCACCGCTGATTGCGATCCCTTTGGCATTGCCCAAGCACTAACATCAAAATCGGCCC
Source organism: Ruegeria sp. C8 (assembly GCF_056537565.1). Taxonomy (NCBI): domain Bacteria; kingdom Pseudomonadati; phylum Pseudomonadota; class Alphaproteobacteria; order Rhodobacterales; family Roseobacteraceae; genus Ruegeria; species Ruegeria sp. C8. The sequence continues at coordinate 143,166 of NZ_JBQFRV010000005.1, read as the reverse complement.
AAGGCGGCCATTTGCGTCGGCCGCATCGAAAGTCGGCTTATGGCCCAGGGCGGACCTTTGTCTTACTATTGGAGTCGCAGGAGCAACGAAGAACCACATACCTACCTACACAATCCGGCGTCGAAAACGGCCATCATTGCGCTTCGCAGGTGAGCAATATCTTCGTCCACTGAAGCGGAGTGATCGCATTTTAATGACGGCAATACCTCGACCCGGATCGTTCCGCTTTTGGGCAAGTGTTTGTCGCGCGGCATGCTTTTGTAGGATGCGTGAACTACGACGGGTCGTGTTGTTCGGCCGTTGGTGCGCGCTACTATTATAGCTCCTGCCTTGAACTTGCCGAGGCTTCCGGAGTTAGTGCGCGTACCCTCTGGGAAAAGCACGACATAACGGCGCGCGGGCATGGCTTGAACAAAAGCAGTGAGTGTTTCGATCGCCACATTGCCACTTTTCCAGTCAATCTTCACCGGCCCTACACACTTGATTCCGTCGCGTTGGATAACCGCGTCGCAAAGTTCCTTTTTTGGCGGCGAAGGTGATCCACTTGGCGTCGGACACCACGTCAATCAGAGTGAAACCATCTAGGTGGCTGCGGCGGTTGATCACGATAATTGTGGAACGTCACAGATCTTTGACTTAATCGATGGCCAAAACCTCAAGGAATGATTGCATCACGTCATTCATGTCTGACCCAAACATCAAGCATTTCTGACCCAAAACACCTATCGACCATACGTAAGCACTGCTGCCAATACTTCAAACTTCCTCAAATCGTCGAAAGGCCAAGGCAATTAAACCGGCGATGGCCATGTAAACCAAAGCCAACAACAACAGGGGCTCGTAGACCACAAATGTGTCTGCTCGAACCCGGGACGAAACAGCATATATCTCGACCACTGTGATCGTTGCTACGAGTGGCGTTGCTTTGAGCTGCAAGATGGTTTCACCGCCCAAGGTGGGCAGAACATTGCGTACGGCTTGGGGTAGCCAGATCCGGCGGAACATTGTGAATCGTGGCATCCCGAAAGACTTTGCAGCCTCCAGCTGACCTTTTGCCACACCAGAGAACGCGCCTCGCATGACCTCGCCCTCGTATCCTGCGAAGGACAATGTCAGCGCCAGGACGGCGTAGGGCCAAGCCTGACGCAGGTAGGGCCAAAGCTCAGACGATCGTATCCAGGGAAACTGCGGAAATAACGAACCAAGCCCGTAGTATAGCAACCATATCTGCAACAGCAGCGGTGTGCCTCGAATTATCGTGCAGAATACCCTGGCGGGCGTTGCCAAGTACCAAGGGCCCACCGCCTGCGCCAATCCCAGAGGCACAGCCATTAAAAAGCCTAGTACGGTTGTGACCACCAAGAGCCAGATTGTGGTCCAGAGACCCTGCAACGCCAAAGGGGCATATTTTGGAATCCAATCCCAACGCAGCGAGAACGCACACCAGATCACCAATGCTGCAAATAGCAACATCATGACGATACGGTGCGGTTGCATAAGAGCTTTTACAGTGATCATGCCGAGCCCCCCTTCAACGAAGGTTGACCACGCCGCGCCCATTTCTCAATGCGCGCAAAAACGACTCCTGAGAAAAGGGTGACCATCAGGTATAGAAAGCCAGCAGCCAAAAAGAAGGTGAAATAAGCACGGGTACTGCTTGCCGCTTGTCGTGTTTCCAGCGTCAACTCACTGAACCCGACGACAGCGAGCAAGGCCGTGTCCTTGGTGGCGATAAGCCACAGATTGGCTAGCCCGGGCACCGCAAATCCCATCATTGCTGGTATGGTCACCCGACGCATGATCATGAAAGCGGGCATTCCATAGGACTTCGCCGCCTCGATCTGCCCGACAGGCACCGCCTTTATGGCTCCACGCAGAACCTCGGTGGCATAGGCCCCTTGTACAACGCCCAGAACCCAAATACCGGCGGCTACACCGTTGATCTCAACCCGACCGCCACCGACCGCCTCAGAGATCTTGTTGATGATATCACTGCCGACATAATACAGGATCAGGATCAGCACCAATTCAGGCACCGCCCTGATCACAGTCGTATAGATGGCAAGAAGGTCACGCGTGACCTTCCCACCGTAGAGTTTTCCGTAGGCTCCGAACAGCCCGATAACCAGCCCCATTCCAAATGCGCCGAAGGCGATTTGCAGGGAATTGGCAAGCCCGCGTAACAGGTTGCCACCCCAACTAGACAGCGACAGCAACTCCATGCTGGTGCCAAGGCCCAGTGTCTCTAACAGTCCGGTCACAGCTACGCCTTAGTAGATGCTGGTGGTGAAATAACCCGAGGTGATTTTCTCGTGGGTCCCATCGGCCAGGATCGCAGCGATCCCTTTGTTGAGCGCTTCAAGAAGTTCGGTATCGCCCTTGCGCACACCGGCACCGACGCCACGGCCCAAGATTGCCGGATCATCCGCGACAGCGCCTTTGATTTCACAGCAGCCGCCATTGTCCGAATTCACAAAATCCGCCATGGCAATGCTGTCGGCCTGAGTGGCATCGATGCGACCCGCGAAAAGGTCTTGGTTGGCCTCATCCTGAGTCTGATAGACTTTCAGTTCTGAATCCTTGAAGTATTCCTGGGCATAGGCTTGGTGGATGGTCGAGGCTTGGATCCCGATGATTTTGCCAGCAAGGGACTCTGCGGTGGGCTCGATATCCATCGACTTGTCGGCCACAATCACTGCGGGTGTGTTGTAATACGCATCACTGAAGTCGATGGTTTTCAGACGCTCTTCGGTGATCGACATCGACGCCATGATCGCGTCGATCTGCTGGCCGGTCAGCGACGGAATGATACCATCCCAGGCGACAGGGGTGATGACACAGTCAAGCTCGGCTGCGGCGCAGACGGCATTGATCACCTCGATCTCCCATCCGACCCAATTGCCCGAGCTGTCGGGTGACGCAAATGGGGGATAGGGTTCGGCAGCGATACCGATCTTAACTTGTTCAGCTGCGGCCGCGCCGGCAGTCAGAACGGCTGCGGCTGTTGCTGCAGTCAAAAGTGCTTTCAATTTCATTAGGAGTCTCCCGGTTGGTGTTATTTAGTGTTTTGATACTATCCGACGGATCTGAGGAATTGCTTCAGTCGTTCCGATTGCGGATTTCCAAAGAGGTCGGCAGGTGGTCCCTGCTCTTCAATGCGCCCCTGGTAGAGGTAGACGACATGGTTCGCCACTTCGCGCGCGAACTTCATCTCATGGGTGACCAATAACATGGTTCGCCCTTCGGCAGCCAGATCACGGATTACCGTCAGCACTTCGCCCACGAGTTCCGGATCCAGTGCGGATGTTGGCTCGTCAAAGAGCATGGCGGAAGGATCAACCGCCAATGCCCGAGCAATAGCGGCCCTCTGCTGCTGGCCCCCGGATAGATATGCTGGGAAGGTGTCCTCTTTGCCGCCCAGGCCTACCCTGACCAGCAATTCGCGCGCGCGTTCGATCGCCTCGGGTTTGGGCACCTTCAACACATGTACCGGAACCTCGATCACATTCTCAAGAAGAGTGCGGTGGGTCCACAGGTTGAACTGCTGGAACACCATCGCCAGCTTTGTTCGAATGCGCTCTATCTGCTTCTGGCTGGCGGGACTGCCATCTGCCCGCATTGCCACTTCCTCGCCTCCGATTACGATTTTGCCGGAGGTCGGTGTTTCAAGGAAATTGATGCATCGCAACATGGTCGACTTGCCAGACCCCGAGCCACCGATGATCGCCACGACATCACCCTGATGTGCTGTGAGATCCACGCCTTTTAGCACCTCGAGATTTCCAAAAGACTTGTGCAAGTCCTCAACGCGGATCGCCTCTCGGCGCGTATCCGTTTCTTGAGCAACTGCGTCAGCGGCGGCTGTGTCCATTTTTTCTTTGACCCCAACTTTCTGATTGCAGTAAGCCGCGAGCATAGTAATTATGCAAGCGTATAATTACAGCATCCGCAAAATAGGACCAATCGTGAGCGAAGACCGCAAGAAATTTAAGCGTGAGTCGGCTGAAGCCAGACAACACGCACTGATTCTCGCGACGCTTGATTTGGTGGCAGAACAAGGCGTCCGTGGCGCCACAGTGCGGGGAATCGCGGACCGCGCGGATGTTACGCAGGGGCTCATCCGTCATTATTTTAACTCCAAAGAGGAGCTGATCGTCGCGGCGTATGAGCACCACATGAACTCTATGACAGATCAGACATTCGCGCCTGCGAACGAAGTCGAAGCTAGCGCCCAAGCCAAGTTGGCAGCTTTCGTGACCGCGTCATTGACGCCGCCGGTTGTCGACCCCCGTGCTATCGCTCTTTGGGCCAGCTTTTTGAACAAAGTACAGAATGACCAGCAAATGAAGGCGACCCACGAACGCACATACGCCTATTTTCGGGACCAGCTCGAAGGGTTGATCGCGGCCTCTCTGAAAGAAGCGAACCGCTCGGTCTCGCCTGCCCAGTTGCGGCAGCTGGCTATCGCTTGCAACGCGGTCATCGACGGTCTGTGGCTGGAAGGCGGCGCTTTACCCGATGCCTTTGAGCAGGGTGAACTGGTCGAAATCGGGCTGCAATCCGTTTCCGCCATTATCGATTTGAATCTAACGCAGGAGAGTGAGCCCCTATGAGGTTGACAGCAATCACTGACCGGCTGGCCGGATTGGGCGGCGGCAAGTGGGAGGTACACTTGAAGGCGCGAGCCATGGTTGAGGCAGGTGCTGATCTGGTGGAAATGACAATCGGCGAGCCCGACGTGCCAACCCCACCAGAGCTTTGCGATGCCGCTGCCTTGGCGCTGCAGTCGGGCCGTACCGGCTATTCCAACGGCCGCGGAGAGGCCGGGCTTTGCGATGCCTTGGCAGAGTCCTACACCAAAAGCCGCGGTCGGCAATTTTTGCCCGAGAATATCCTTTGTTTTCCCGGCACGCAGACCGCGCTTTATACGGTGATGCAGGGCGTTGCCGAAGCCGGGTCCGAGGTGTTGGTCGGCGACCCGATGTATGCCACATACGAGGGCGTGATCCGCGCATCAGGCGCCGAACCCGTGCCGGTGCCGCTGCGCCCGGAAAGCGGATTTCGGTTGCAGGCCGAAGACATCGCCGCGCGCATCACCCCACGCAGCCGCGCTATACTTTTAACGACTCCGCATAATCCAACGGGCGCGATCCTGACCGCAGAAGATGTGCGGAAAATCGGCGAGCTTGCGATCAAGCACGACCTCTGGATCAACTCGGACGAAGTGTACGAGCATCTGGTGTTTGAAGGGGCGGAATTTGTCTCTCCGCTGTCGGACCCGGATCTGGCCGATAGGGTCATCGCCGTGTCGTCGATTTCCAAATCGCACGCAGCCCCCGGGTTTCGCAGCGGCTGGTGCGTCGGTCCAGCTGCGTTCTGTACTGCGTTGCTACCGGTCTCGGAAACGATGCTGTTTGGCAACCAGCCCTTTATCGCAGACATGACCGAAAAAGCTGTGCGAGACGGATCATCGGTCGCTGCAGGCATGGCGTCGCGTTTTGCAGCCCGCGCCGATGGTCTGGCACGCCGCCTTCACAGTGAAACGCCGCTGACTGTCCACCAACCGGATGCGGGCATGTTTGCGCTGGTCAACGTGACGGGCATTGGGATGGATGGTGACACCTATGCCTGGGATCTGCTGGAACACGGCGTTTCGGTGATGCCCGGCTCGGCCTTTGGTGAAAGCCTAAAGGACTGGGTTCGGGTCGCCCTCACCATCGACGACAGCCAATTCGCGACTGCGCTAGACCGTATCGTCGCCCATGCAAACCTTAGCAAACGGAGTGTTGCATGACCAACCAAACAGTGGGCGAGGCACTGGTCGCCGAGTTGAAGCAACGGGGCGTATCCTGCGTGTTCGGTATTCCCGGTGTGCACACAGTTGAGCTGTACCGCGGTCTTGCGGCCTCGGGCATTCAGCATGTGACCCCAAGGCACGAGCAAGGTGCAGGTTTTATGGCTGACGGCTATGCGCGTGTTTCAGGCAAGCCGGGCGTGGCCTTCGTGATCACGGGGCCCGGCCTGACAAATACGCTGACGCCGATGGCGCAGGCCCGCGCAGATTCCGTTCCGATGCTGGTGGTTTCCGGCGTCAACGAGAAGAGCACGCTACACAAGGGTCTTGGCCACTTGCATGAACTGCCCGACCAACATGCGCTCGCCAAAACTGTTGCGCTGGTGTCCGAACATGTGGACCAGCCCGGTGATTTGAGCGCTGCATTGGATCGCACGTTTGCACCCTATTCCGCTGGACGACCAGGCCCCACCCATATCCAAATCCCGCTGGATGTGGCGGGGTTGGTCGCTGAAAGCGCCCTGACTTCGAAAGATCATCCCCATCAGGCATTGGACCGCGACTTAGTCCAACAAGCCGCAGACCGGTTGTCGGCTGCGCGAAGAATCGTCATCTTGGCAGGGGGCGGATCGAAAGCGACCGAGGAAGGTCTTCAAACTCTCGCAGAGCGTCTCGATGCGCCTGTCGTGCAAACCGTAAATGCGCGCGGTCTGATGCATGGGCACCCACTGACTGTTCCCGCTAGTCCAAGCTTGAAAGCCGTCCGGGCATTGATCGAAGAAGCCGATTGCGTCCTCGCTTTGGGGACCGAGTTGGGCCCAACGGACTATGACATGTATGCCACCGGAGATATGGCCTCTATGTCAGGGCTCATACGAGTGGATATTTGTCCGGATCAATTGACCCGTCACGAAGCCGCAATAACCATAGAGGGTCGGACCGGTCAGGTTGTTTCGTCCTTGCTGTCGGCCTTGCCCGGAAAATCCAACCAGCGAGATGGAATGGACCGCGCTGAAAGAACCCGCGCCGCAGCGTTCGAAGAGATAGGTTCGGACTACCGCGCTCAAGTCGGGATTCTGGCGGCCATGCGCGCCGCAGTCCCGAATGCGCTCATGATCGGAGATTCCACCCAGCCGATTTATGCGGGCAACCTCTACTATGATCACGACCGTCCCGGCGGTTGGTTCAATGCGGCCACCGGATACGGGGCTCTTGGCTATGGCATTCCGGCCGCCATCGGTGCCGCGATTGCCGACCCGGAGGCGTCCGTGATTTGCATCGCCGGAGACGGAGGTGCCCAATTCTCACTGCCCGAGATCATGGCCGCAGTGGAGCAAAACCTGCGTATTACCTTTGTTCTTTGGAACAATCGTGGCTATGGCGAAATCGCCACGTCCATGGAGGGCGTGGGCGTCGAAGTGATCGGTTGCGACCCAACCCCACCTGACTTTGCGGCCACTGCTGCCTCGTTTGGCGTCCCCTACAAACGCGTTCGGCAAGATCCAACAGCTGTTGCCGCTGCACTGGCAGAAGCCGATGCCCAAAACGGCCCCTCGATTCTGGAAATTGATACTGCCGGGCGCCGCTCGGATCAGGAGTGACTCATGCGAAACCCGACCTTTGAATTTACCCGTGCCATAACGCGCAAGCCTGCCTCGACCATTGCAGACGGCCTGCGTGCCGAGGATATCGGCAATCCCAGCCTAGAGGGTATGCTGGCTGCGCATTCGGCCTATGTCAGCGCGCTGCGGAGCACTGGAGCAGAAGTTATTGAGCTACACCCACTGGAAGCGTACCCGGACGCCCAGTTCGTCGAGGACACTGCGCTATGCCTGCCGCAAGGTGCTATCCTGATGCGACCTGGCGCGCCCTCCCGCCTGGGTGAGGTGGCAGAAATATCGTCGACGATCCGTGCCTGTTACGACGACGTCCGCGAGATCAAGGGGCCCGGCCATGTCGAAGGAGGTGATATTCTGGTGACCGGAAAGGAAATTCTGGTCGGCCGCTCGGATCGAACCGACGCTGCAGGAGTGGCCGAACTGGCAGAAATCGCCAGTGAGTGGGGCCATACTTTGCGCGAGGTGTTCACGCCTGAAGGCGTGTTGCATTTCAAGACCGATTGTTCGCTGATGGATGCCGAAACCATCCTTTCAACCAAGCGCCTGGATACGTCCGGGTGTTTTAAAGGCTACCGGGTTCTGCATGTTGCCGACGGTGAAGAAGCGGCCGCCAATGCAATACGTTTCAACAATCTGGTGCTCATGGCGGCCGGTTTCTCGCGTACTGCAGATGTTTTGGACAAGGCTGGGTATGAGGTCATCCAGATCGACAACACCGATTGCGCCAAGTTGGATGGCGGCATGTCATGCCTGTCTCTGAGGTTTTGATGGTAATGAAGGATCATTAGGCATAAGAACCGAGTTCAGCTGGAGTGCCGAGGCTGTCCGCATGCGCGCCGCACCTGCTTCCGTCCAGCCAACGAGCGCAAAAGAGCAGTCCGCGCCGCCCAAACACCCTAAACACGATTAGCATGCAATCGCGTTTTTCGCCTTAGCGCTCGGCTAAGTGCGAGAGCACCAAGGTATTTGGCCCAAGCTGGCAAGTGCGAGGCAATACCAAACAATAGTGCAATCGACAGCTTGGCTGCGCCCCCCTCCTCTACCTCAACCGCTCAAGCAAACGAATGGACGCATAGCCATCTGGCAGCAGTCCTTGTGCCAGTTGATAGGCCCGCACCGCATTCACCGTATTCGGTCCGGTACGTCCGTCTATGCCCTGGGTATCAAACCCGGCCTGCGTTAACCGCGTTTGCAATTCCTTTTTCTCGGTAAAACTCAGCACCCGGTCGCCACGCGGCCAACCGGCCTGAAACGGAGCATCTCCGCTCAGCCGATCCGACAGGTGACCAATTCCGATCACATAGGCATCCGCGCCATTGTACGCCTCGATCACGCTGAAATTGTCGAAGATCATCAGCGCTACACCTTGCCCGCCCGCGGGAAGCAAGATCGCAGCTTGACCGTGGTCTCGCACCGGGTTGCCATCCAGCCCGACCACACCAAGTGCCGCCCAGTCAGACGGCATCAGAGTGAAATCCCGCTTGGCAGTCGCATAGTCGAACCCCTCGGGCAGACGCACCTCAACACCCCAGGGCTGCCCCTTAGTCCACCCATTCCGGGCCAGATAGGCGGCGGCCGAGGCAAGCGCGTCCGTCGGGTCCTCAGACCAGATGTCACGCCGACCGTCGCCATCGAAATCAACCGCGTGATCCAGATACGAGGTCGGCATGAATTGCGTATGCCCCATGGCGCCAGCCCAGCTGCCCACCATGCGACCCGCACTTACATCCCCGGCCTGAATGATCCGCAAAGCGGCAATCAACTGGGTCTCGAAAAACGAAGCGCGGCGGGCATCGAAGGCCAATGTCGCCAGCGAGCGGATCGTCTGGTTGCTGCCACGATACGACCCGAAGGAGGTCTCTAGGCCCCAAATGGCAGTTACGACCTCTTTCTCGACGCCATATTGCGCCTCGATCTGCCGCAGGACTTTCCGATGCCGGTCCAATGCCGCGCGACCATTGGAGATGCGCGTGTCCGAGACGGCCGCGTCCAGATACTCCCAGATCGGCTTTGAAAACTCTGCCTGATTACGGTCCCGCTTGATGACCTTTTGGTCATAGCTCAGCCCGGCTAGTGCCTGGTCCAAAGTCTGCTGAGTGATCCCCTGCGCAACCGCCCTCCGCTGAAACGCGCCAAGCCATGCCTGAAAGCGGGCATTGCCTTCTACCGACACCCGAACGGCCTCAGCCGAAGGTCGCGGCACCGGCCGGAGGGAGATCACCACATCCGCCGAGGCCAGTTGTATCGTATTGTCCAAAAGTCGATTTTCTGACCCTTGATAAGTTTCTGCTGAACCTGCCTGCATCATGGATGCCCACAATGCGGCGGTCATGACGCCGCCTATGCATTTACGCATTCCGTTTTTTCCTGATTACTGCTCCGCCTCAGGATAGCGCAAAATGGGCGGTTTTCAAAGCACGCAGACCGGTTCTGCCGATAGGGTCATCCGAGGATTTTCTGCCCGTTCTGCCAGACGGCCAGCAGATCCCCCTCAGGGCCGATATGCAAGACATGTGCCAGCGCGCCTCTGGTCAGACGTCCGATCTGACGATTGCCGATCAGATTCGCAGGCACAAGGCTGGTCATGTGCAGGGCTTGTTCAAACGACACACCGACCTGTTCGGTAAGATTCCGCGCCGCTTGAAGCAATTCCAGATGCGCGCCTGCCAGCGTTCCGTCGGCCAGCGTCAGCCGGTTGTCGTCGCGGAGGATTTCGCGGCCGTTGAGTTCAAACACGCGGATATCCGACCCTGCCGTCGCCATGGCATCGCTGACCAGAAAAATCTCACCGGGTCCCAGCTTGGCATTCAACGCATTGCGGATCATGGCGGGATGAACATGGATCATGTCCGCGATAAGACCCGCCGAGAATTTTCCCTCGGCCAATGCCGCGCCAACGGTTCCCGGCGCGCGTCCTTGCATCTGGCTTTGCGCGTTGAACAGATGCGTCACACAGCGCGCACCAGCCTTTGCGGCGGCAACGCAGACCTCATAACTGGCATCGGTATGCCCCAAGGAGACCAATACACCTGCCGCCGTCAGTGTTTCAATCTGGGCGTTCGTGACGCTTTCGGGCGCCAGTGTCACTTTAAGCACCGGCAATTGGGCGGCGGCCTCAAGCAGGGCCGCGACATCCGCATCCCCCATCGGGCGGATAAAGGCAGCGTCATGCGCGCCTTTGCGTGAGACGGCCAGATGCGGGCCTTCCAGATGCAAACCCAAGATGCCCGGAACGCCTTGCCGCACGGCCTCAATCGCGACCGAGATGGCGTTTGCGGTGATCTGGGGCGAATCCGTGATCAAGGTCGGCAGGATCGAGGTCGCCCCGATCTGCGCATGAGCCCCAGCCATGATCTGTAGCGCGTCAACATCCGGCTGGTTGTTGAACATCACCCCACCACCGCCATTGACCTGCAGATCGACGAAACCCGGCGCGAGAAGTCCACCCTCCAGCGTGACTGGCACGTGCCCAGAGCCAAGTTCCGACATGGGAACGACGCCATCAACCCGCCCACCCCGATGCAACAGCGCGTGGTCTTTCACGATGCCGTCCGGCGTCAGAATATCCGCTCCGATGAGGGCGTGGGTCGTCTCCGTCATACCGTCTCCGTCACCTTCTTGAGGTGCCGGGGGGCATCCGGGTCAATGCCGCGCGAGGCGGCGAAAACCTCGACCATGGAGTAGAACGAAACGATCAGGCTCAGCGCGTCGGTCAGCGGGTGTTGCGTGCGGACATGTTCGACCGGCGACGCAGATTTGACCTTGATCGTGGTCGCAAAAACGCGGGCCCCTTTGGCGCTGATCGCGTCGGCGACCTCGGACAACGCGGGTTCCGCAGCGTCGGCAGCAGCAAAGCTGAGGACAGGAAACCCTTCTTCGACAATCGAGACCGGCCCATGCAGCACTTCGGCCGAAGAATAGCTCTCCGCGTGCAACTGGCAGGTCTCTTTGAACTTCAACGCCGCCTCGTTGGACATGGCCAGCACTTGCCCGCGCCCAAGCGTGAACAGCGACGGGTTTGCCCCAATCGCGGCCCGAACCTCAGGCCAGTCGATACGCGCAGCCTGCGCCAGCCGTTCTGGCAAGCCGCGAATGGCCGCCAAAAGCGCCTCATCCCGCGCCCATTCAGCCAAGACCCAAAGGCCCGCCACGGCCGAGGACACAAATGTCTTGGTCGCGGCCACACTCAGTTCGGGGCCTGCCTGTATATCAATGGTGTGGGCACAGGATGCCGCCAATGGAGAGGCCGCGTCATTTGTCAGCCCGATGGTCAGCGCGCCATCACGATCCGCGCTGCGCACCATCGCCAGGATATCCGGGCTTTGCCCGGACTGGGACACGGCCAGACACAGGCTGTTTTGCAACCGAAGCGGCGCGTTGTAGATAGACGCGACAGAAGGACCAACCGAGGCCACCGGCAGGCCCAACAGGATTTCCGACGCGTATTTGAGATAGGTGCAGACATGATCCGACGACCCACGCGCCACGCTCGTCAGAAAAGCGGGATCAAGGGTCCGGGCGACCTCGGCCGTGGCCGTGATGTCCTTTTGACCCAGGCTGAGCAGCCGTTCGACCGCTTCGGGTATCTCATCGATTTCCCGGCGCATCCGGGTGATCTGCTGTTGCATGTGCTTTCCTAGCTGTTTGCAAGGCGCAGTTCGGCCACGAAATCGTAGGCATCACCGCGATAGACAGAGCGGGTGAATTCCACCACCCGTCGATTGGACAGGAACGAGGTCCTGACGATCCGCAGCCCGGCCACGCCCGGCTCGACCCCCAGAACGGCGGCATCGTTGGCCTCAAGGTTGATCGCTGAAATCCGCTGCATGGCGCGCACCGGGCGGTTGCCGTCGCGTTCCAGCACCTCGTAGAGCGAGGATGTCACGCCTTCGGGATGCGGCAGGATATCGACCGGCAGGGCCGCGTGCTCAATCGCCATTGGCCTGTCATTGGCCATGCGCAGGCGCGACAGCCGCGCCACCTCTTCGCCCGAGGACAGGGCCAGTGCCATAACCTCTTCCGGTGAGGGTGTGTGGATGCCCCGGTCCAGCCACTCGCTGGTCGAATCCAATCCGCGGCGGGTCATGTCTTCGGTAAAAGAGGTCAGCAGAGACAGCGATTGTTCGACCCGAGGCGTTCCGTCCGCCACGAAACTGCCCGAGCCCTGACGCTGCACGATGATGCCACGCTCGACCAAATCCTGCAGCGCGCGCCGGACGGTAACACGGGACAGGCCGGTCAGATGGGCCATCTCGCGCTCGCCTGGCAGCGGGGCGCTTTCGGCCAAAACTCCGGCCTCAATGCTTTGCTCAAGTCGCTTGCGCAACCGAACGTAAAGAGGGCCTGTGGCCTCCTGCAGCCAATCCGCGGGTTTCAGGAATGTCTCGATCGTGTCGCTCACTAGCCCGCCCCTACCTTTGCCCGCTCAGCCAGGTGACGCGCCAATATCAGGGCTCCGTCTAGCGGCGAGCCCTTGGCCTCGGTCAGGCAGGCCTGCATGTGAGGGGGCAGATAATCTGCATAGTGCGGTGCGACCCCGCCGATCATGCAGATGGGCGATCCGTCGGTGTGACCGATGGCGCGCAGCCCCTGCGCCAGATAGTCGGCCCCGCCTTGCATCAGTTCCTGCGCCACGGGATCGCCACCAGCCGCAGCCGCGATGATCTCGGGGGCAAGGCCTGCGAAATCAGAGGGGTTCGCCTGACCAACAAACGCAACGATTTGCATGGGATCGTCGTCATATTCCGTGCTGATTTTTCGGGTCAGCGCGCCGTGGGGTTGAATGCCGTCCATCGCCAACAGAACGCGTTGCAGCAGCTGAACGCCCAACCAATTGCCCGAGGCCTGATCGCCGATCAAAGCCCCGTAGCCGCCAATAAAGTGCGTTCGCCCATCGGCCTGGCGGGCCAGAAAGGACCCCGTTCCAACGCCAATCACAGAACCGTCCTGCGCGCCCAGCGCGCCCACAACCGCTGATCTGCGATCATCTTCGACCTCGACAATCCGCGAGGGAAGGCTGCGCGCAACCTCAGACGCCGCAACGGCATCCGTCACCCCAGCCAGCCCCGCGTAGGTCGGAATCTCGGCCAGATGTGCTCGGGGCAATTGCGCCTTATAGGCCAAGGCCTGCAGCCCCTCATCGAGGGTGCGCAGCGCTTTCTGACGATCCGAGAAGGCATTGGCACTACCCAATGTCACCTCGACCCGACCGTCAGGTGTGACCATCGCGAAACGGCATTTTGTGCCACCGCCGTCGATTGCAATCAGGTATTGGAAGGACTCATCCATATAGATACCTTTAAGATACCTTTTGCCGAAAAAAAAGACCTCAGCTTATAGAAACTGAGAATTATTGGTTATTTCAGGGGTTTTTGGCATATTTTTCCAACGAGAGGTAGACAAAAGGTATTATATAGGTATTACTCTCATCTGGGGAGGAATCAAATGCTGCCGCAAACCGAAATGCTGCGCGACGAGGTCGAAGGGCTGGACCTGCGGCCGGATGTCGACATCCTGGGCTATCTGCTTGAGGCACAGAAGGCGGCATTGCGCGGACTTGACGGCTGCTTGGATGCCCTTTCAGAGGGGGCTGCCATTCTTACGGATACGGTGCGTCTGGGCGGCAAGATTTACTACGCTGCGGCCGGTTCGTCGGGCCTAATGGGACTGGCGGACGGAGCCGAGCTGTCCGGAACCTTTGGCCTTTCGCCTGAGTCCATGGCGATCTGCATGGCAGGCGGGGTACCACAGGGCGCGGCGATGCCCGGTCATACCGAAGATGATGAAACTGCGGCGCAAACTGCGGCGGCCAAGGTACAACCGAGTGACGCTGTAATCGCCCTTTCCGCCAGTGGCAGCACGCCCTATGCCGTCGAATTCGCCCGTCATGCGCGCGCGCAGGGTGCCAAGGTCATCGGGATCGCCAACAACGCAGAGGCCCCGCTATTCGACTACGTGGATTGCGCCGTCCACCTGAACACGCCACCCGAACCCATCGCTGGCTCAACGCGCCTTGGGGCCGCGACGGCGCAGAAAGTGGCTCTGAATATGATGTCCACGCTGATGGGCATTCGCCTTGGCCACGTCCATGACGGGATGATGATCAACGTCATCGCCGACAACCATAAACTGCGCCAACGCGCCGAAGGGATCGTTGGAAAAATCGCCGGGGTTTCGGCAGAGCAGGCCAGTGCTGCGCTTACGCAGGCGTCCGGTAACGTGAAACAGGCAATCTTGCTGGCCGCGGGCGCCGACAGCCCGGACCGGGCCGAGGCGCTTTTGGCGCAATCTGATGGCCACCTACGCCCAGCGCTAAAACAACTTTAAAACCAAACAAAGTACCAAGGGAGAAAAGACCATGAAGAAAGTATCACTAAGCGCCGTTTTGCTGGCGTCGTCGGCCCTTGCAGGCGCCGCATATGCCGAAACGGTTCTGACTATCGAAAGCTGGCGCAATGACGATCTGGCGCTCTGGCAGGAAAAGATCATCCCCGCGTTTGAGGCACAGAACCCGGATATCAAAATTCGATTCACGCCTTCGGCCCCTGCGGAATACAACGCGGCCCTGAACGCCAAACTGGATGCCGGGTCGGCCGGAGACCTGATCACCTGCCGTCCGTTTGACACTTCGCTTGGTCTTTATGAGGCCGGTCACCTGACGGATCTGTCCGATCTGGGCGGCATGGCCAATTTCTCGGACGTTGCGAAATCTGCGTGGCAGACCGATGATGGTGCGGCGACCTTCTGCGTTCCCATGGCCTCGGTCATTCACGGTTTCATCTACAACAAAGACGCCTTCAACGAGCTGGGCATCGACGTGCCCACAACCGAGGCTGAGTTCTTCGCCGCGCTCGACAAGATCAAAGAGGACGGCACCTATATTCCGATGGCCATGGGCACCAATGACCAGTGGGAAGCGGCCACCATGGGCTACAACAATATCGGCCCGAACTACTGGAAAGGTGAAGAAGGCCGTCTGGCGCTGATCGAAGGCTCGCAAAAGCTGACGGATGAAGCCTGGGTCGCGCCCTATCGCCAATTGGCGAAATGGGGTGAGTACATGGGCGACGGGTTCGAAGCCCAGACCTATCCGGACAGCCAGAACCTGTTCACTCTGGGCCGCGCAGCCGTCTATCCGGCAGGCAGCTGGGAGATCAGCGGTTTCAACAATCTGGCCGATTTCGAAATGGGCGCATTCAAACCTCCGGTCCAGAATGCGGGCGATGAGTGCTATATCTCGGATCACACCGATATCGCCATCGGCTTGAACGCAGCCTCGCCCAACGCTGAGGCCGCGCGCACCTTCCTGGATTGGGTTGGCTCGGAAGAGTTCGCAACCATCTACGCCAACGCCCTGCCCGGCTTCTTCTCGCTGTCCAGCTTTGACGTCGCGATGGATGACCCACTGGCGCAGGAGTTCGTAAGCTGGCGTGGCGAGTGTGGCTCGACCATCCGCTCGACCTACCAGATCCTGTCGCGCGGCACGCCGAACCTTGAGAACGAGACCTGGAACGCCTCGGCTCAGGTCATCAAGGGCGAAGAAAGCCCCGAGGACGCCGGGCAGCGCCTGCAGGATGGCCTCGCCTCCTGGTACGCGCCGCACCAATAACCACTCACGAAACCAACGGGTTCGGCCTTCGGGCCGGACCCACCCAAAAAAGTCGAGGCACAAGATGGGCAACAGCCGGATCAAATGGCACATAGTGGTGTTCCTTGCACCCGCCGTGCTGGTTTACACTGCCGTGATGATCCTGCCGCTTTTCAACACGCTGCGGCTGGCGCTTTATACCGAGGTCGATCAATCCCGCGTCTTTGTCGGGCTGGACAATTTCCGTACCCTGTTCGGCGATCCCTTATGGTCGGATGCGTTCTGGAATGCATTAGGTAACAACTTCTGGTTTTTCTTCATTCACATGCTGGTGCAGAACCCGATCGGCATCGCTCTGGCCGCCATGCTCAGCCACCCGCGGCTGAGGTTTGCCGCTTTCTACCGCTCGGCCATCTTCATTCCGACAATCCTGTCTTTCGTAATCGTTGGCTTTGCCTGGAAACTGATCCTGTCGCCGATCTGGGGCATTGCGCCGGACATGCTGGCCGCTGTTGGCTTGAAATCCCTCTATGCTCCGTGGTTGGGGAAAGAGGAGTATGCCCTGACCACCCTGGCGCTCGTGTCAGTCTGGCAGTTTGTCGGTATCCCGATGATGCTGATCTACGCCGCGCTGCTTTCAATCCCAGAAGAAATCCTTGAGGCCGCCGAGGTCGAAGGCATCACCGGTATGGCCGCCTTCTGGAAGATCAAACTGCCGCTGATCCTGCCGTCGATCGGCATCATCTCGATCCTGACCTTCGTGGGGAATTTCAACGCGTTTGACCTGATCTATGCCGCCCAAGGAGCTCTGGCAGGCCCCGATTTCTCGACCGATATTCTGGGCACCTTCATGTACCGCACCTTCTTCGGGTTCCAGTTGCAGCTTGGCGATCCGCATATGGGCTCGGCCATTGCGACGGGGATGTTTGCGATCATCCTAACCGGCGTCTGCGTCTATCTGTTCCTGATCCAGACCCGCATCCGCCGGTATCAGTTCTGAGGGTAGCAAGATGAACAAAGCCCGCAGAAACCCGTTCAATATCGCCGCCATGCATGGCGCGCTGATCCTGTACACCCTGATCGCGCTGTTCCCGGTCTTCGTGATCGTGATCAACAGCTTCAAGTCCCGCAAAGCGATCTTTCGCGAGCCGCTGGCCCTGCCGGATGCCGAGACGTTCTCGATGATCGGCTATCAGACGGTGATGAAACAAGGGGATTTCTTCCTCTACTTCCAGAACTCGATGATCGTCACGGTTGTGTCGCTGTTCTTCATCCTGCTGTTCGGCGCAATGGCCGCCTTTGCCCTCAGCGAGTATCGCTTTCGCGGCAACACCCTGATGGGCCTCTATCTGGCCTTGGGCATCATGATCCCGATCCGCATCGGCACGGTCGCCATCCTTGAGATGATGGTCGCAACCGGGTTGGTGAACACTCTGATGGCCCTGATCTTGGTCTACACTGCGCAGGGCCTGCCACTGGCTGTCTTTATCTTGTCCGAGTTCATGCGTCAGGTCAGCGACGATCTGAAAAACGCGGGGCGTATTGACGGCCTCAGCGAATACACGATTTTCTTCCGGCTGGTTCTACCGCTTGTGCGCCCGGCCATGGCGACGGTGGCGGTGTTCAACATGATCCCGATCTGGAACGATCTGTGGTTCCCACTGATCCTCGCCCCGGCCGAGGAAACCAAGACGCTCACGCTGGGTAGTCAGGTCTTCATCGGGCAGTTCGTCACCGACTGGAACGCGGTTCTGTCCGCGCTGAGCATGGCGATCCTGCCGGTCATGGTTCTCTATGTCATCTTCTCGCGGCAATTGATCCGCGGCATCACCTCGGGGGCGGTCAAATGATCCGAGTCCTTATCGCAGGTCTGGGCAATATGGGCCTCAGCCACGCGCTGGCGCATCATCATCATACCGACGCGCAGATTGTTGGGTTAGTCAATCGCTCTGGCCAGGTCGATCAGTCGGAGTTGCAGGGCTATCCCGCCTTCTCGGACTTCCAC
The DNA here is from genome assembly GCF_056537565.1 of Ruegeria sp. C8. NCBI lineage: Bacteria > Pseudomonadati > Pseudomonadota > Alphaproteobacteria > Rhodobacterales > Roseobacteraceae > Ruegeria > Ruegeria sp. C8. The sequence goes on along the minus strand of NZ_JBQFRV010000005.1, from coordinate 125,161 downwards.
ACCGCCCTGGCAGAGACCGCACCTGATCTCGTGGTCATCGCGACCTATTCCGATAGCCACGCTGACTATGCCTGCGCTGCGATGGAGGCGGGCGCGCATGTGTTTGTCGAGAAACCTCTGGCCACCACGGTCGAGGATGCACGCCGCGTTGTCGCCAAAGCGGTCGAGACGGGGCGCAAGCTGGTGATCGGCTATATCCTGCGCTACCACCCCTCGTGGATGCGATTGATATCCGAGGCGCGAGATCTGGGCGGCCCCTACGTGTTCCGGCTGAACCTGAACCAGCAATCCACCGGCCCGACATGGGAGACGCATAAGGCGCTGATGCAGACCACCTCGCCCATCGTCGATTGTGGCGTGCACTACGTGGATGTGATGTGCCAGATCACCGACGCCCTGCCCGTTCGGGTCAACGGCATGGGCCTGCGCCTATCGGACGAGATCGCACCGGATATGTATAACTACGGCCAGTTCCAGGTGGTGTTCGAGGACGGCTCAGTCGGCTGGTACGAGGCCGGATGGGGCCCGATGATGTCCGAAACCGCGTTCTTCGTGAAAGACATCATCTCGCCCAATGGCGCCGTTTCGATCACCGAGGGCAACAAAGGCGCTTCGGACGATGTGGACGGGCACACCAAAGTGGGCGGCATTCTAGTACATTGCCCGGATCGGGACACTCTGATCGAAATGGACGGCGAACCGGGCCATCAGGAGCTGTGCGATGCAGAGCAAGCCTACATGCTGCGCGTCATCGCCGAGAATATCGACCTGACCCGCCACATGAGCGACGCGGTGCAATCCCTGCGGATCTGCTTGGCGGCTGATGAAAGCATTAGAACCGGGCAACCGGTTGACCTGAAGGAGGCGTGACGTGACCGCCCTGAAGCTGAGCAAAGTGTGTAAATCCTTCGGGCCAGTTGAGGTGTTGAAGAACATCGACCTGACGGTCGAGGAAAACGAATTCGTGGTCTTTGTCGGCCCCTCGGGCTGCGGGAAATCGACCTTGCTGCGGGTAATTGCGGGATTGGAGGATGCGACCTCGGGCACGGTCGAAATCGACGGCGAGCAGGTCAATACCGTGCCACCGGCGAAACGCGGGCTCGCGATGGTGTTCCAGTCATACGCGCTATACCCGCATCTCACGGTGCGTGGAAATATGGCGCTTGGGCTTAAACAGGCTGGGCACCCGAAGGATGAAATCTCGCGCCGCATTTCCGAGGCCAGCCGGATGCTGTCGCTTGAGGACTATCTGGAGCGCCGTCCCGCCGAACTCTCAGGCGGCCAACGGCAACGCGTCGCCATCGGACGTGCGATTGTGCGCAACCCGAAACTGTTCCTGTTTGATGAGCCGCTGTCCAATCTGGACGCCGCCCTGCGCCTGAACACACGGGTCGAGATCGCCAATCTGCACCGACAGATTGACGCCAGCATGATCTACGTGACCCATGATCAGACTGAGGCGATGACACTCGCCGACAAGATCGTGGTTCTGCGGGATGGACGCGTGGAACAGATCGGCAGCCCAATGGACCTCTACAACAACCCCGCCAACCGCTTTGTGGCCGAGTTCATCGGCTCCCCCGCCATGAATTTTGTCCCGGCGGATATGATCGGCGGACCAAAGGGCACCTATTTCGGCATCCGTCCGGAATACGCCACCCATTCTGAAACCGGGGCTCTATCCGGCACCGTGGTGCATGTGGAAAACCTGGGTGCGGATACGAACATCATGGTCGATATCGGGACCGGAAAACCCTTCACCATCCGCGCCTTCGGTCAACACAGGGTTGAACCGGGCGCGCAGACAGGGATCGCGTTCGATCAGGCCAACGTCCTCGCCTTTGGCGAGGACGGTCAGAGACTGTAGCGCTACGCGTCTTCCCCTAGCTCTTTGACGGCGGCCAAGAGGCGTGCGATTTCCTGTTCCGTGTTGTAGTGACAGAAGGAAATGCGGATGCAATCCGATAGCCCCAATGGCCCCAGCACATTGCCCGAGTAATGGTCGGCCTTGCGCGTATGGGTTCGGATGCCCTGCTGATTCAGTGTCTCGACCACATCTTCGGATGCCTTGCCTTTGACCACGATCGACACCAGCCCCTCGCGCGCTGGGTTGTCGGCCCCGGCCAGAATGGTGACATGATCCATATCGCGCAGACCGGGCAGGTTGCCGGTGCCGTTGATGGCTGTGTTGGTCAGATGGGTTTCATAGGCGTGAATGGCACGACCCGCAGCCTCGATCCGGGCGCGCGGGTCAGTCTCGTCCGATACTTCCCCACCCAGCCAGTCGAAATAGGACACCACATCCGAGACCGTCGCGTAGGAACCGGTATCGCGGGTGCCGAACTCCCACCCTGTCGCGGGGGCGTCGATCAGCATGTCATGCGGCGTATGGGTCAGACGGTCAGAGATCCATGCAATCCCGTACCCGTGGCGCGAGAACACTTTGTAAGGTGAGATCACATAGCCATCGACGTTGTAAGCATCCAGATCGAGCTGCCCATGGGCTGCGTGCTGGATGCCATCGACGATGATCATGCAATCCGGCGCAACCGCCCGGATCGCGGCCGAGATCGCGGCCACATCCATGCCCATGCCCGTCACAGGTGAGGCATGCAGGATCGTCGCCACCGCCACATCCGGGGTCATCAGTGCGGCGTAGTCGTCGGGTGTAACCAGACCGGTATCGTTGTCATGGAGCACGTTCACATAGTCCAGCCCAGCAATCTCGGCCCAGCGGCGCGCGGCGCTTCGGGTGGCTGGGTGTTCGATGGAGGAGCCAATCACTTTGACCCCCTTGGGTGCGGCCAAACACGCAGTACGGATCATGCGGAACAACAGCTCGGTCCCGCTTTCGCCAGCAATGAACTGACCGCCAGAGGCGTTCATGAACACGCCTAGATCCTGCTTGGCTTTGTTGATCACATTTTGCGTACCCTGCCCCGCAGGGTTGATACGGCCCGGATTGTCCGGGATCGCCGCATAGAAAGCCGAGGTCTCAGCCACCGATTTCAACGTCAGGGCGCCGCCTGCATTCTCAAAGAAAATGCGTTCGCCCTGAAACGGGCACGTGTCGACATGGGCGAACCTGTCGCGAATGGCATCAATAAGCGCGGGGTTGTCTTGGATCATGGGTCAGTCCTGTGGAAAGTCAGAGCGTTCGGACAGCTTGCACGGGCGTGCCGAACAGATCGAATTCAAACACCGGTTTTGTCTTCATGACAAGAAAAAGGGCCGGTTGAAACAACCGGCCCTTCTGCGTCAGTTGAACCGAGGGATCAGTTCGAACCGGCGTTCAGCTTTTCGTTCTGCTCGCGCAGCGTGTCCGAGATGATCGCGTACCATTCGCCGGACTGGCGCATCTCGTTCAGACCCTTGTTCATCATCGCGATGTATTCGCGGGCAAACGGGTTCGAACGGTGAGCCATGAAGCTCATCGACGAGAGTGTCGAAACATAGGGGTTTTCGACGATATCGTCCGATGTCAAACCCATGTCGTTCATGGTCGAAGCAAACAACTCAACCTCGAATGCAGCAACGTCTGCTGTGCCGGTGAGAACGGCGTCCAGGCATTCACGCGCTGAGTTGGGATGAACCAGGTTCAGGTTTTTGCCGTTCAGGCCAACTTCTTCCAGAACGACCATGCTCCAACCCGCCATACGGCAAAGGGTTGCGCCTTCGAGATCCGAAAACTCTGTTGCGGCGGCATATTCGCTTTCGGGCAGCGTGAAGAAGCCACCAACAACGTCGTAGATCGGAACAGACGCCACGAACTGTGTGCAGCGAGCTTCGGTCGCCTCAGACCACTCATAAGAGCGGTTTGTACAATCGGGCAGCGTCCAGGCGATCGAGATGTCGAATGCGCCCAGCGGCAGCAGAGTGTCCAAGTGCGAAGACCAGTCATCCACGAAGCTGACCGAGAAGTCGCGGCTGTTGCCGGCACGCTGCAGGCTGGTCGTTGCCAGACGGGTCATGATGCCGCCACCGCTCAGGGATTCTGTCGTGAACGGTTCCCAGCCGTTGCCCGCAACCAGTTTGATCGGCGGTGCATAGACGTTCGACCGTTTCACGCTGGCCGCACGCTGTTCTTCCGCCGCGATGATTTCCTGCGCCGACTGACCGTTGGGCAGGCTGCCATCCTCACACGGCAGAGCCAGGACCAAGCCGGGCTCTAGCGAATTGGGGTTGGTGATCTCGTTGCGGTTCGCGTTGAAGATCGGCTGATAGTTCGATGTGCCGTAGGCTGCGATCGCGATGGTTGCCATCGTGTCGCCGTCCTGCACGGTGTAGTTTGAACAGGCTTCCTGCGCTGCTGCAGCACCTGCGGAGAGTGTGAGGACGGCGGTTGCCGTCATCACTTTGGTATTGAGTTTTTCTCTTAGCATTTTTAATTCCTCCCATAAGTTGGAATGTGGAGATGAGGTTTCAGTTGATTGCGTCTAGCAGTCTTTCGTTATGCTCATTCAGGCTATCCGAGATGATGGCGTACCATTCCCCGGTTTCACGCATTTCGTTCAGGCCTTTGTTCATCAGGGCAAGGTATCTTTGACCCTGAGGATTGGACCGGTGAGTGATGAAGCGAAGGGACGACAGCGTCGAGACATAGGGGTTCTCGACTAGGTCGTTGGCATTCAGGCCCATTTCGCTCATGGCGTCTGCGAACAGCTGCAATTCGAACGTGGCGATGTCGGCTGTTCCAGTGATGACCGCATCCAGGCATTCCCGTGCGGTGGCGGGCTGCACAACCGTCATGGTGTCGTCGCGCAGCAAACCTTCTTGTTCCAGATCGTGCAGAGGCCAGCCTTCCATACGACAGATCGTGGCGCCGTGCAGATCATCAAAGCTGGTGGCTCCGGCGTATTTGCCTTCGGGCACGCTGTAGAAGCCGAACACAATGTCATAGACCGGGGCCGAGGCGTGGAACTGCGTGCAGCGAACCTCGGTCTCCCATGACCATTCATAGCTGCGGTTGGTGCAGTCGGGGATATTCCAGGCCATCGACACATCAAACGCACCCAGCGGCAGCAGGGTTTCGATATGCGAGTTCCAGTCATCCACGAAGCTGATCGAGAATTGCTCGTTATTGCCACCACGCTGCAGCGTTGTGGTGCCCAGACGAGTGATGAACCCGCCACCGTTCAGGGTTTCATCCGCGAACGGAGCCCAGCCATTGCCGGTCACCAGTTTGATCGGCCGTTTGAACGCACTGCTCTGCGCAGAATTTGCAAAACGTTCCTGCTGCGCCGCGATGATGTCGCTTGCGCTCTGACCGTTTGGCAGGTTTCCGTCCTCACAAGGCAGGACCAGAGACAGCCCGGGATCCAGCGCGTTGGGGTTGCTGATCGCATCGCGGTTCGCGTTGAAGATGGGCTGGTAGTTGGACGTGCCATACGCGGTCAACGCGATGGACGCCATGGTATCGCCGTCCTGTACGGTATAATTCGTACAGGCTTGTTGGGCGGCAGCGGCTCCGGCACTGACCGTCAATACGGCAGCGGTTGTCAACGCAACATTTTGGAGCGTGAAGTTGGGCATTCGGTGTTTTCTCCAGATAAAATTTGAGATGGCTTTTCAGTTTTTTCAGCCGTTTTCCATTTGATAGCGAAGAGCGGATGAGACGATGTCTCGCCATTCGCCGGATTGCTGCATGATCGCCAGACCCTTGTTGAGCGTTTCCAGAATCGCTTCTCCGTCCGGGTTGTCCTTATGCGTCATGACATTCAGCGACTTGATCGCCGCCAAATTCGGGTTCTCGACAATGCGGTGCTCGTAACCAAGGCGACCGATGGCTCCGTCGGCGAGGTGCGCTTCGATTGCGACAATGTCGGCCTCGCCCGTCATCACTGCTTCAAAGCACTCGTCCGGCGATTCCGGGCGCAGCAAGGTGATGATCGGCTCGTACAGGCTGACCGCATCCATGTGTGACAGCGACCAACCTTCAGGGCGGCAGATCGTGGTGCCGGCGAAATCAGCGTAACTGAGCGCTTCGACATAGCTTGTGCCTTCGCGGGCGAAGAACGTGTCGACCACTTCGTAGAACGGGTTCGAGAAGTTGTAGGTCTCACAGCGGTTGCGGTCGTTTTCAGAGAGCGCCGCAGGTTCTTCGCAATTCGGACGCGACCAGGGGAAAGTTCCGTCAAACGCAAGCGTCGGCATCAACAGATCCAGATGCGAGTTCCAGTCGTTGACGAACTGAATCTTGTAGGCCTGCTCGGGCGCGGCGCGCAGCATCGCGGTTTCCACCAGATGCGTATAGAGGCCCCGATGTGGCAGAGCTTCGTCCGTGAATGGCTGATAGTCGCCGCCGGTGATCAATAGCACCTGACGGTCACGCACCTCGGGGCGTTCGCCTGCACCGGCGTCGCGGATCAGGGCGGCGCCTTCGGCGCGTGCGGCCTCGATTTCTTCACGCGCGGCGGCCTTGGCTTCAACCACGGCCTGTTCACTCACCTGCTTGGCCTCGGCTTCGGCGGCGGCCACACGGGCTTCGGCCTCAGCGATTGCCTGTTCCGCACGCTCTTCGGCAGCTTTGACCAGTTCGGCAGCCATTTCGGCGGCCAGACGCTCGGCCTCGGTATCAGCCAGAACCGGAGTACGACCGATATCTTCAAGGCAAGGCATTGCCAGCACGTCACCGACCCGAATGATGTTCGGATTGGATCCAATCACATCGCGGTTGGCGTCAAAAATGATGCGGAAATCTTCCGTCGCATAGACCTGAATCGCCAGCTCTCGCAGACTGTCGCCGCGCTGAATCTCGTAGTTCGAGCACGCCTCTTGCGCGGATGCTGCACCTGTCGCCGCCGCCAGGGCCAGGCTCGATATGATCAATGTGTTTTTCATGGGTCCCGTTGCTTTGCCTTATTATTGTTTCGCAAGTTTCACGACTGCGATTGAGAGGTTGTCTTGATCAGGGTTGTTCTTCGCCAGCACCGCCTGCTGCAGTGCCTCTGCGATTTCTTGCGCCAATGCCTGCGCGTGGCTGCCTACGACCGCCTGAAGCTCGTCATCCGTCAGGGTCTGCAGGCCATCACTGCCGAGGATGAGGATATCTGCAGCCGTCATTGCCAGCGGATCTTCTGGGCAATCCACTTTGGGAATCGCACCGCCCATGATGACCGAGGTCAGCTGATTGCGGTCCGGATGAGACCGCGCCTGCGCTTCGGTCAGCGTGCCGTCGGCAACCTGCGCGTCGATCATCGGCGCCATTGAATGGTCTTCATTGATCTGCATCAGCCCGCCGTCCCGAAACAGGTAGAGCGGGCTGTCGCCAATCGAAATCCAGAACAAACGCTGCCCCAACAGCAAGGTGCCCAGCAAGGTGGACCCCATGTTGCAGCCATCGCCCTGTTCTTCATTGCGGTTCGAAATCAGCGCGTTGGCCTGCATGGCCGCCAAAGGCAGCGCATCTATCGCCGCGCGTTCCGACAGAGTGTCGCTTTCCAGCTCGGCGTCCAACGCCTCGCGCCAGGCGGCAACCACGAGGCTTGAGGCGACCTCACCGGCCTCATGCCCGCCCATACCGTCGGCAATCACCACATAGCCTGCATCCGCCGCGTCGAACATACGCGCAGCGATAGCATCTTCCTGCGTGTCCCGCTGACCCTGACTCAGGATCAGCGCAACGTCATATGCCGGAGTCGCGAGCATCTATCAGGAATCCCGCCAATCAAAACCTTCGTCACAGAAGGCCATGAAACGGATCGAGGTTTCGCTGATGCGGATCAGGTCGCCATTGGACAGCGCCACGGTGCTGAGGACCGGCTTGCCATTCAGGCGCACCAGATTGGCCTTGCCGCCATGACCCAGATAGCATTTGCGATCTTCAGGGTCATAGGCAATCACGGCATGGTTGCTGCGCGAGATGCCGGTGTCGCCGAAATCCAGCTGGATGGCCTGATCATCATTGCGACCGATCTGCATCAGACCTTCCGTGAGGGTGATGCTCGACCCACGGCCGGGGCCTTGGGTGACAACCAGCCAACCCACCGGGAAGGTCTCTTGCGCGGCTTCGGTCTTAGCCACCGGCTCGGCGGTTTCGATCAGGTCCTGAACGTGGGTATCTGCGCGTTCGAAACCCAGGAAAGTGGTCTTAACACGCGAACGGCGGTCCTCGGCTGGGGCTGGGGCCGGAGTCGGCGCTGGTGTCGGTGTCGGCTCAACCGCTGTGGCCTGCACCTCGGGTTCGGGCTGCGGTTCAGGCTGCGGTTCGGCGGCTTCCGCCACCGGTTCCTGAACTTCGATCTCAGGCTCGACCGGAGCCGAGGTTGCTTCCGGAGTAGGCTCGACCGCGACCGGTTCGATCACTTCGGGCTCAGCCACGTCGACGTCATCCTGAACCGGCACTTCGACCCGCTCGTCTTCGGACAGATGCAAGGTTACGATCTGCTCATCGGCATCCGCCTCATCAAACGCCACTTCCTCGGCCACCTCTTCGGTCACCGGAGCCTCTTCTGCGAAGATCGAAGTCTCTTCCTCGATGTCCTCGGCCACGTCTTCGGCATCCGAAAACTCGGGCATCTCACCTTCGGCGGTCAGCTCATCCTCTTCGTCATAATTCTCTTCATACGCCTCAGAGGCCAGATTGCCACCGCCCAGCGCCGCGCGCAGCGCGTTGAAATCCGCAATCGGTTCGGGCTTTTCCTCAGCCGGGGTTGCTGCCTCGGTCGTTTCTTCTTCTTTGGCTTTGCCGGCACCTTCTAGAAGCCGGCTGAGAGGGCTTTTGTATTTGAACATGGTGTCGACACCTTCAACTTGTTGGCACGCAATTCTGTGCCGTTTCGCTACCCGCACCGCGACTGTCCGCGCTGCGGTCTTCAATCTTGAAACCAGGAAACTTTTTACCATTCTGCGTCGGGCCGGATCCCGTCAGGGTGGCTTTCTTTCGAGGGCCACCCTCAGCAAACACACGCTGGCAGATTACGTTCGAACCGGTCTGATCACTCCTGCGCAAGAGGCATGGTTACGTTGGCATCTGCACCATTGCGCAATACCGCAAACTCCGCCTGAGGCTGTTCGCCCGACACCAGTTGCGCCAACACCGCATCGAGGCTTTCCGGTCCTTCGAACGCAAGCCCTGTTTCGGCCTCGCTGACCAGCACATCCCCAGTTTGCAAGCTGCCCGACGCACCCTCGGGCACCTCTGTCACAACTGTCTGCCAGCCACCGGCCCCATTGCCGTTGACGCTAAAGCCGTAGCCGTTTTCCAACCCGATCGTGCGGAATGCAGGCAGCGCCAGCAATCCGTTCTGCGCCCGCGTCTCGCCCAGAGGACGGTAGCGCGCGGCCACGCGCAGATACCCGTCGGGATCCACCTGCAGGTTCTCAAGCACCTGTGCCGCAAAGGAGGCATCGTCGCGTACCGGCTTGCCATTCAAAGTAAAGATGGTGGCCCCGCGCTGAACCCAGTCGCCGATCACCGACATATCCTGATTGGCATCCACACCCGTGATCGAGAACATATTGCCGGTCGAGGCGCGACGGCGGGACGTATCAAACGGAACCTCAACATCCCAATGCGAGAACGCAACCTGAGCCTCGGCCAGATTGACCGGAGCTGCTGGGGCCTCGGCCTCAGGTGCTGTCACTTCGAGTACGGCTGCTGTTTCTTCGGGTGCGACTGTGGTTTCTTCGTTCGCAACTGCTGTTTCTTCGGGCGCAGAAGCGGTTTCTTCGAGCGTTGCTTCTTCGGTCACCGTTTCTGCGGGGGCTGCTTCTGTGGCAACCGTCTCCGCAGTTTCAACCGGCTCCTGCTCGACAGGCTGCACTGCAGCGCTGACTTGTTCCAGTTCCTGTGAAGGCTCTTCTGTTTGGGCCGGTCCGACCGCCGCTGTTTCGGTTTCCACTGCTGCGGTTGCGGGTTCCGCCGCTTCCGTAGCAGGGGCCACCGCCGCCGCTGTCTCGGCCTTGTCCGCATCACCGGACATCATCACATACCCACCTGCGGCCAGAGCGATGGCCACAACAGCCACGCCTGCCAACAGCTTGCCATTGCCGCTCGATCCGCTTTTGACGACGGTATCAACGGCCACCGCCGGTTCCTCGCGGAGCGAGAGCTTGGACAAATCCTCTTCGGCCTTGTCCTCATTGCCCATGACAATATCGGAATTGCCCGCCAACAAAGCGGTCACAACCGCCTCGGCATTTTCGCTTTCAGCCTTGATCCGGGCTTTCTCGGCCTCTTTGTCTTCACGGTCCATACCGACGATGACCGAGACCGGACGATAGGCGAATGTATCGAACATCACCCCCGGCCCGCGGAACATGCGCAACCAGTCCAGCGCCGATTGCAGGCGGTCGGTGGCATGAACTTCCATCGCCTTATCGATCGCTTCCAGGAAACCTTCGGGATAGCCTTCGAACCGACCGGTCAGCGGGGAATAGGGATCTTCTTGTCCGTTGTTGAACGCGTTCAGGCGGCTTTGACCATCGATCGGACGCTCACCGCTGATCGCGTGATACAGCGTTGCAGCCAGCACATAGAGGTCGCTGCTGGGGCCTTGCTCAGCGCCGCGCACATAGAATTCATGGGGCGAGTAGCCATCCTTGATCACTCGCAGCGTCAACAGCGCCGCCGACTTGTTCGCGGCCTGCTCGCGCGCAGCGCCAAAGTCGATCAGAACCGGATCGCCATTCTCGTCGATCAGGATGTTGTCGGGGGAAATGTCCCGATGCAGCATGCCACTCTGGTGGATGAACGAGACCGCAGACAGCATCTTTTCGGTCACCTGCACGATGAAGTCAGGGCCGCTTTCGTTCTCGGGCTTGTCCATGTAGTCCAGCAGGTCGCATCCGCGGATCAGGTCCATGGCGATATAGGCGGTGTTGTTGTCCTCGAACACCTGATGCACGTCGACGATGTTGGGATGCACCAGCCGTGCGTGGTTGCGCGCTTCCTGGATGAAGAGGTCCACAATCGCGCGCAGATCTTCAGAGTAGGACGGATCAGCGGCTTCAACTAGGTCACCATCGCGACGGCAGAGCGCGCCGGGGAAACATTCTTTGATCACCACGTCCCGCTCCAGGCTGTCACGGGCCAGATAGGTGATTCCAAAGCCGCCATTGCTGAGATAGCTCAGGATTTCATACTGCCCCCGCAGGAGCTTGGCTCCGGGTTGCAGACCTTCAATTTTTGGTTCGTCGTGCGATGCACCGACAGCCTGGTTATGGCTCATTTCAATCCGCCCGTATTTCTCAAATCGCGGCACAGAAAACTGGGCAATCAGCCCGCGAACTCATAACCAAAAACAACCGCAGGACACTTAAGTCCGGTTAGACGTTTCAAATTTGACTTTATTGGGGCCGCCTCATGGCTTCACTATGGATCGTATTTCCCCTAAATCAACATATAGTGTTGATCCCATATTGCAATCATATATGTGGTAAATTCACATATATGATTCGAAAACTGAACCGTCCAAAACACGCGGTTGGTCTACGAATTCGAAACAATAGGGAATCGTTTTGGACAGGCTTCGAATCGCCGCAGTGCAGCTCAATTCCAGGTGGAGAGCGTCAGGTTCCGGTCTTGGACTGTTCGGTCGCCACAGTGCTACCAGCCCAGGCGAGGTTGTCGCTCAGCTGCGCCAGAATGCTGATGGCATCGCGCAAAGGCGCGTCGCCGCTTTCGAATTGCAGCAGCAGCAGAAGGTCGGTGGCCTTTTCGAATTCACCGGGAATCCAGTCCGCATCGGGGTCGATTTCACCGCCCTGTTCCAGACGTTCGGCAAAGTCCTCGACGATTTCCTGACAGCTCTGCAGAAACGCGGCCGGTTCGATATCCGAGGATTCACGCAGGTCCTCATAGATGCTGGCAATCGCGGCCAGCCAGTCTTCGAGGATCGGGTTGTTCAACGGTGGCAGGGCCGATCCGAGCGCAGCTTGAACCGAAGGGCTCTCGGTCTCCGGCTCTGACTCGGGGCCAGCGAGAGTTTCCAGAAATGGCTGGAACAGCTCGGCGATGTCTTTTCGGGCTGCGTTCAGGTCATGCATCCGACGAGCGGAAGCCGCCTCGAGCACCTTCTCGGCTAGATTCTGACCGCCGCAGTTTTCCCACAGATCAAAATCTGGTTCAGGCTCTTGCGCCATAGCTTTCACGGCGACAGGTGTACCGATTGGAACCACGGCGTTGAAAAGGCCTGTTTTTTCCTTGTTCAACCGGGCAAGCACACGGTCCAGTGCATCACGGACGTGAGGCAAATCGGTATGGGTAACGGCCAGCAGACTGTTGTCGCGCAATTCCTGCGGGACCTGTGTCCAGAGATGACGTTCGGTCTCGCGCCAGGCGTTTGTGCCGTTGGTACACCAGATGGCGCAGTCCACAAAACGCAGCAGGTCGAGCGTTGGCTTGTAAGTCTCATCCAACGCGCCCGAGCCGGGCAGATCGAACAGAGATATCTCGCGCAGCGCGGGCGTGTTCAACCCGACGGAGATGAAGTCCGGCTTATCCTCAGCCGCTTTCTCAAGCACAATCCCCGAGTAAGTCTTGGGCTCCTTGTCCCACCAGCCGACGGTGGTTTCCGGTGCGTCCGCGTAGGCGACGATCACGAGCGGCAGCTTCAGATGCTGTGGGCCGGTAGGCAGGATGTCCGCCCCGGCCAGCATATTGGCGAGGCTGGATTTGCCCGCCCCGAATTCCCCGGCAAAACCGATATTGACCGCATTGGACAGACGCTCGGCATGGGCCAAAGCCTTCGCGCGCATATCCTCCAGCGCCGAATCCTTTGGCAGGGATTCGGTTGCGTTCAGAAAGCGCTCAAGCTGTCTGACGTCCTGTTCGGTTCCGGGAAATTCGATCATTCCGCTGCCTTTGCTTGTCCTTCATCCGCGCGCACCGGGCCGAACACCGTTTCCAGTTCATCGGCGATGCGACGGGCCCGATCGAACGCATCCTGCGCTTCGGCCTGAGCATTAGTTTCACCCGATCCGGTCCGGTGTTCAAGATAGCCGCCCAACAGCGCCACATAGTGGTCCAGAACCGTTTTCAGCCGCTCCATCATGTTTTCGCGAGCCGTGTCGATCAGATCATCCCCGATCAGTTCGAATTCCTGCACGATCATCCGCTCTGCGCGCGTGACGACGCTTTTGCGCGAAATCAGGCGCGACAGCCAGTTCACCCGCAACTCCACCGTAATACCGCGAGTAAGAGCTGTGGTGTCCGGACGGAACCACCGCACCGCGCTGGTGTTCATGCGGTTGTCGACCGGGTCCTGCCATCCGGGCAAGGCGCGCAGGGCCGCGTTGGCCTGCATGTCGATCGCGTAAAGCTCGCTCAGCATGCGCTGGCGGACGACCTGCGTGGCCCCCTGGATCAACTCGCGCATCCGGTCGCGTAGAGGGGTAAAGTTCAGCTCGGTCTCAGCGCCTTTGGCCAACAGAGGCGAATTGCCATCCGGGCCACGCACCACGGCCGAGACCGCCTCGGCCACCGTGTCATCCATGACGCCACGCAGATTGGCCAGCACGTCATCCATATCGCGCGTCATCACCTCGGTTTTGTCGGCGACAAGCGCCCTGAGTTCACCAAGCGTCTTGTTGTTTTCGTCCAGATCGACTGTGGCCGAGCCATCCTCGGACTCCAGCGCGCGCAGCTCGGCCTGCGACCGTTCCAATTCGCCTTGCGCGAAACTGTTCAGATGTTGCCACGCCATCCGTAGCTGTTCGCTGCGAGGGCCGTCGGCCAAGGCCTGCGTCACATGCCGCCGCAGATCCGGCAGGCCCGAGGCGATCATGGCGGCAAAGCGCAGCACGCCTTCGCGGCTGATTGGGCCGGGACCTTGCTTGATCTCTTCCACACCGTCCAGATACTGTTTCATCTGCTCGGGGTGGGCACGCAGCCAGGCCAGAACGTCATCGTGATTGACGCCGGTCTCATCCCCGGTCAGCGCATAATGCGCCCATTGGGCACTGCCCATCAGCACGTCAATGTCCGAATTCCCCAGCGCCTGCTCCAGACCATCCAGAACATCACTGCGAACCTTGCCTGCATCCTCGGCCCCGCCGCCCAGCTCATCCACGCGGTTGATGAAGACGACGATCTGACCCAGTTCCAGCGCCTGCATCAGGCGGAACAGCTTCAGGTCAGCCCGCGACAAGGCCTGATGCGCAGACAGAACCACCACAAAGAAATCGGATTCCTTTAGGTACTGGCGCGAGATTTCCTCGCGGATCAGCAGCGGGTCGTTGACGCCCGGCGTGTCGGTAACGGTCAGTGGAAACGGGAAATGGCCGATGTCAAAATAGACCTCGGCCTTACGGGTGATATCGCTGTAGAGCCCCCGATCCGAGCCGGGATCGTGGGTTTCGCTATCGCTCGGATCATCGCCCGCGCAGACATAGCGGGCCAGATCGTCCGAGTTCAGGTCTTCCAGATCGTGGTGCTGACCCAACAATTGTTCGTAACTGTCGCCAAGACGCAGACGGGCGCGGGTTTTCATCGCCTCGACCTGCTCTTCGATCATCTCGCGCTTATAGCTGTCCTCTTCATCAGGGAACATGTTGCGCAGCTCTTCACCCTCGGCGATCAGAGCCTGCCACTGGTGGTTGTCGAAGAAGTGGAACTCTGCCCCGTCGGTCCGGCCCGAAGGATGGCCGAAATGCATATCGGTGATCACCGTCGTCCACGGGTTCACATCCGAGGGCAGGTATTCGGCCTGCCCCGTGAAGCCGTTGATCAAACGCGATTTTCCCGCCTTGATCTGCCCGACAAAGGCGATCGACGGTTTCAACCCCGAAAGGTCTCCGACAATGCGCGAGATGAACTGACGGGTTTCGTCGTTACTCGTCTCGTTCATGTCTTCGGCAATGCGAATAAGCTCGCGGCGACTGGTTTCACTCATAACTTTTTACCCTGGCAACAAGAAACACTGGTTTGAATTGATGGAAAATTTGAAGGATCGGGTGGCGCTCATGAGTCACCCCCGGAAAGTTTGGTCCACAGGCCAACAACGGCACCCAGCTTGCGCGCGTCATGGACGGCAATAGCGGTCTGACCTTGATCCTGCACCACCGCCACGGCGGCCCCCTTGCCCCCCGAAGGACGCATGACAATCAGTTGAGGTTGCTGCAGCTCGGACTGGTTATCATCGTTCCATCCGGTCAGATCCGCCATGAAACGCGCCAGAAGACCGGCATCCGGGCGCAGTGCGGCGTCTCCTTCGAACTGAGGATCACCTCCGTCGATCAGGCCACGCGCCTGCGCGAAACGCTCGGCACTGTCAAAGAACCCCCGCGCGGCAGAGGTGGCATCCGTTGTCTGAAGCGCAGGCTCTTCAATATCCGGTACCACCGAAACAATCGGCTCCGCCGGGAGTTCAATCCGGGCGCAGGCCGTTTCGATTTCGCCAAGCGTGACACCGACGTCATCGGCCTCAAGCTCGGCGTCGGGTTTTAGCGAGACAAATTCCAGCGGCGCGGGCGCGTCGGCGATGTCCGACACCAGCTGCGCAAGTTTGCCGATCAGCCCTTCGCGTGGTTCGGTTTCAAAATCCGGCACCATACCCGACCGCACGCGGAACACATCGGTCACGCGAGCATTGCTAACCTCGATCGCCAGCACGTCGCCGTTGGCCGCGGTGAACTCCAACCGGCGCGGCAGAACGGTACCGCGAATTGCGCGCAGAACACCCGCTCGGCGCGCAACCGAGGTCTCGCCCTCGACCGCGACAGAGCGCGACAAACGTGCAACCGAGGACCGCCCGATATTGTCGAGCATGTCGAGTATGTTCGTATCCATCATACCGTGACCCCCTCTGGTCCCGTTCAGACTGCGGCCGCAACCGGCCCTAAGCTGAGATGTGATTTGGTAAGCGCCAACCCTACATTCGCGCTGTTGCTGCAGATGTAGCAGACCACATGTTCGGGATATTCCCGGGTCCGCTGGAAAATGATCAACCTGTCGCCGGAAAACACCGCGATTTCCCCAAATCCCGGTGTTTCAGAAGCGTCCCCGCCTGCCTCGCGCAGCATGGTTTCAAAAGCCACCACCCCGCGCCCTTGAAACAGGTTTGCCGCGGCCAAAGCCAGCGTGTCCAGCACGTCTGAGGCATCAGGGTCCTTGACGCTGGTGCCCAACAACATCCCCGTCTCCATGTCGACATACCCGGCTGCGACGCAGTCGGGTATGGTCTCCATCGCCGCGGTCAGAGCAACTTGAATAGACATCTAAACCCTGACCTTCTTCGTGTCTTGTCGGCGTCGGCTATAGAACATGCCATTCTGCCCCTCTGTGTTCCCCGGCTTTGGGAATGGACCTGATCGCCTCTTTGGCCTGAGTTTCGATGTGTTCGTGGGCAATCTGGTCGAACTCGGCCAGGAAGGCCAAGAACGCGCGTGTAAGCCCCTCGGCATCGGTTGGCAGATCCCCAGCGGCGGCAAGCTCTCGCCACATTGCGGCTGCGCTGGGAAGCTCGCCTGCGGGGATGTCCAGCAGCCCCTCGTTTGCATCTTCCTCAACCTCTTCCGGTTCGGGCTGCGGCATCAGACGCACTTCGACCAGACCGTTAGTTTCGGGCTCCGGTTCAAAGTCGTCGTCATCGCTGCCCGACTGTTCCGCCATCAAAGCCGTGATCGACGAGACCGAAACCTCGATCCCGGGCGCATCAGACTGGTCTTCGGCGATCTCTGTCGGCGCAGCCTCGGGTGTGTTGGACAAGGTCTTGTTGAGCGAAACCAGAAGGTCTTCGGATTCCTCAGCCTCCGGCGCTGCCTCAACCACGTCATTGGCCGAGCTAGGCGTATCCTCCTCTTCGGCAAAGACATTCTCATCTTCGTCTTCTGCGCCTGAGAATTCGAACACGTCCAGATCCGCCTCGGTGTCAGCGAAAGAGGACAGGTCCAGCGGGTTTTTGGGCTCTTCTCTGAACTGGGCGCGCAGCTGGTCCTCTTCCGTCTCGGCGGGTTGAGGGTCCGGCGTCGGGACCATTTCGGCGCGCAGGCGCTCGGCCTCGTCCGCATTGATCCGCTCCCGCTCTACCTCGTCCGAGCGGCGTTCGACGCGGGACGGGCGCACTGGGAAATTGGTGACCACGCCACTGTCCTGATCTGCCACCTCCGGGGTCTCCGAAGGAACCGGATCCACCAGCTGCAGCGGCGCGACCTCAGCGGTCTCATCCTTGCGCTTGGGCCGGGTCGGGCGCACCAGCGGGCCGTCAGACTGGCTCTTGTCAATTTGGTACCGCGACAGATGGTCGGCGCGGGTGTCCATGATCTGCTCGGTGATCCCAAGGAAGCAGTCGATCATCTTGCCGCCACCGCTGCGCGCCCACATCTCGGGGTCGCCGGTCTTGTCACGCGCGGTAATCGCGTCGCGGGCGGAAAACAGGATCGAACGGTTAAACAGATGCCCGGCCTCGCGGTTGACCCGCCGCAGAACTTTTTGGCGGTCCTTCTGGCCCAGCGCGTCGGCGCGCGTAATCAGCAGGATCGAATTGTGCTGCAACCGTTCGGGCAGAGAGACCCATGTCGCACGTTCAGTTTCCCGCCAGGCCTGTGTCGCATGTGTACACCACAGAACGCCATTAGCCTGCCCGACAGCGCGCTGCCAAACATCGGTCGAGATTTTGGGGTCCGAGATACCAGGCGTGTCGATCAGATCCACCGCCTCAAGAATATCAGCCTCAAGGAAAATTCGGATGAACTGCGCGTCATTGACACCCACACTCTCAAGCTGATCCAGCGAGATATCTTCGGTGCTGCCATCATGGCGTTTGACGTAAGCTGAGCGGTTGCCATAGCTGAACCAAACCGGCGGCAGCTGGGTTGCTGTGACTTGCGTCGGCAAGGCCTGCTTGCGCAGCAGAAAATTCATAAGCGTCGATTTACCGGCGCTGAACTCGCCCATAAGGGCGAAAACCGGCTTACGGCGCGACCACTGCTCGATACGCTCCCATGCCTTGGGGGTGATGAAACGGTTTTGGATGTCTTTTGCCATTTTTCTACTTACGCCGCTTCGTTGCTTAGATCTTTGAGGATGCTGCCCAGAATCTCATCACGGGATTTCTGCAATTGCAGACCCGCCATCAGCGCCGGATTCTGCCCTGCATCCTTCTCGGCCGTGGCCGAGATATTCAGCAGGGTTTCCTTCTGCTCGCGCAGGAAGTCGGTCAGGACGGCCCGCACGTTTTCAAGCACAGCGGCGACCTGATTTTCTTCGATATCCTTGGTGATCGAGTTCGCCTCGGACGCGATCAGACGGGTATAGTCGGATGCATAAGCTTCGAACCCTTTGCGCCGCTGCCACCAGCGCCGCCACCACGTGCTTTGCAGGTCCAGCGCGATGGTGCGACCGATCCCCAGCGGGGGCGGTACACGGGGCACGATCGGGGCTTCGATGTTGAACTCACCCAGATGATTGCCAAGCAGTTTCTGATACAGCGCCTCGACATCCGCCGCCGCAGCCGAATAGAGAGCCCCAGCTTCCTTGCGCATCGAACGTGCAAAGCTGAAATAGGCCGCTTTCTGCAGCGTCCGCAGACCCGCAGGATCATACTGCCACGTCCCCTGTTCACCATTCTGTTCCAGATGCGAAATCAGAGAGTCGGTGGCCCGTTTGACAAAACTCGTCTCGGCCGAGTTCAAGCGCTCCAGCACCTTGTCGCGCAGCTTGGCGGTCAGGTCAGCGGCCTTTTTGTCATACTCGGCGGACACGGCGGCAATCGCATCCTCGGGCGACGCACCGTCAAGATCGCGAACGACGCCCTCACCCCCAGACAGCGTTTTCGCAACCGCGGTGGCGCGAATCTGGCTTGCAATGTTGCGCGCCCGGTGACGCACGCGGTCCAGCAACCTGGCCCCTGCCCCCTCGGCGATACGCTCGTTCATTGCCAACAGCAGATCGGGCAAGCCCGAAAGCGCCCAGATCTTATCCAGTGACGGCGCCTGATCCCCGAACCCTGCAGCTAGGTAGAAGGTGTTCAGGGTCTCGCGCGATTCCTCGGTCAGAATATCCGGGTTGCCGGTCAAGGCCGCCTCGGCCCATAGGGCGCTGCCGAAGACGACACTTGTATTGGCGTCGATGTTGTTCTGTTTCAGCGTGTCCTGAATCCGGTCGCGGATCTCGGGCACCTGATTCACCGGATCAGCCAGCTCGTCGATGCGGTTCACAAACAGGACAATCTGACGGTTTTCGAACTGAGCGATGATCCGCATCAGCGCCATATCCATCGTGGTCAGCGCCTGACTTGCGGCCAGCACAACAACACAAACCTCGGACCCACGCAGGCTACGCAGCGTGATCTGCTCGCGCACCATGAATGTATCGTTCACACCGGGCGTATCGCAGAGCTTCAGCGCAATCGGGTATTGCGGGATGTCCATGTAAAGCTCGGCCGATTTGGTTACATCGGCGAACCGTCCGGTTTTGGGATCGATATCCGGATCGTCCTCATCGCCCAGGCAGACGTAGCGCTGGATCAGCTCTTCGTCGAAATAGTCGTACTGGTGACTTTGACCCAGAATGAGATCGAAATGCTTTCCAAGACGTTCTTCCGATTTGGCCTTCATCTCACCGATCTGGCGGCGGATATCGTCCATTTCGTCATCCGCACCGGCGCGGTTGGCCAGCTCGCCCAGACGACCGCCGCCCACCATCAGGTTGTCCCATTCTTCCTGCTCGAAGAAGGTGAACTTGGACTTGGTGTCGCCCGGCGGGCGCGTATTGATGTTCAGCGTCGTAACCACCGAGGTCCATGGGTTCACATCCGAAGGCAGCAACGCAGGACGGCCAGCCAGAATGTTCACAATCGAGGACTTGCCGGCCTTGACCTGCCCCACCATCGTCACGCTGGCGGTGAAGTTCTCCATCCGCGTCTTGAGCGTCGCCAGTCGCGCCGAGGAGCGCGCATCCGCCACCTCTGTCAGTTGGTCGATCTGCGATGTCAACGACGTCATCGCCGACGTCATCGGCATCAGAGCTTCGTTGCCCACAGACAAAAGGTGGTCATTGCGCGCCATGTTCAGCCTCCGGTTCCTGTTGCCGCGATCCGGTGCGCGTGGTCCGCGCCTTGAGCCGGGATCCCGGTCAGGGTGTCGATACGGGCAATCAGGTTCAGGGCGTTGCCCAGAATCTCGGCCTCGGCCCGTGGTGTAATGGTTTCGTAGCCTTCGGAATCTGCCAGAACCTCGATCGAGCTGAAGCGGTCGCCGTTTTCAAGGCAGGCAACGCGACGCCCGGTCGGAAAGCCATCAGATTTGCTGGCAGGCAGCGGCATCCGCGCGTTTGCCAGAAGATAGTGCTGACCCGAATGGGTGCGCAGTGAAATTCCAAAGCCGGTATTGGGGTAGTCACGGTTCAGGGTTTTGAGTTCACCCAGAAAACTCTCACGTGCAAAGATGACGGCATCCTGCTCGTGGGCAGCGGAGTTGTTCGGATCGGTCACAGCAAAGAACCTCGAGACTGGAGTTGAGCAAAAAAACTCGTAAGGGCGCCTAAGTGGCAGAAAAGACTCATTAACTCCTACGCGACCAAGAAGCCCGTTCAAGGCGGTGTTATTTTGACGCGAATAAGATATTTTGGCGTTTCAAATGTGGCGCCATTAAGGCGCGCGATTCATAAGAATGCCTCAACCCCTACGTGTACGGGGTTCTTCTTCAAAAACACCTATCTCGCGACAAACCGCATAGTCTGCAAATTGGCAACGTTGGCGGACTATACCGCAGCGCTTGGCAAATACCAGCGAATCGCAATGGCGTTTTGTTCAAGTGCAAAAACTTGTCATTGGGTGGATTTTACCCCTCGCGTTGGCGGGAAAGCTTTGCTATCCAGCGCTCCAGTCCGACGCACAAGCGTCCGGTTGCGGGTGTGGCGAAATTGGTAGACGCACCAGATTTAGGTTCTGGCGCCGCAAGGCGTGGGGGTTCAAGTCCCTCCACCCGCACCACTGATATCCATAGGCGATAATTGTACTGTTTTAGCTGGTCCGCTCAGTTGGCTGTCCCTGTGAATCCAGAGGCCAGCCTCTTAGTTTCGCGACCCGAACCATTTACGGTAAATCTCGTCATAGGTGCCATCTTCGCGCAAAGCCAGAAGCGCCTGATTGACGTCTTCCACCAAAGGTGATCCCGTCGGGAAGGCTATGCCGTAGTTTTCGCGCAGGAAAATCCCACCGGTCATCGTGGCGATCCGGCGACCTTCATGGGCGGCGAAATAGGACAGGACCGGAGCGTCGAATACGACGGCATTCAAGTCTTCGGCCTTGAAAGCCTCCAACATTTCATCAAGCCCGGGGTAGGCGACGTATTCGATCTCGCGCCGGTTGAGGAAACTGGCAGCCGTCGATCCCTCGATCGTGCCGACATTTTTGCCGTAAAGGTCATTGACCGAGTTCACATTTCCGGTGATCGCATCCACCGTCATCACACTGGTGATCCGGGCGGTGAAGACCGAGACGATGAACAGGGACGACACTACCAGTATGACCCCCAAAATCCGGCCAAAGGGCGTGCGGGGCATCCTCTCTTCAAAGCCGCCATTGACGACCAAGTTCAGTGCCCACCAGAAGGATGGGAACCACGCCTCGTTCAATTTGCGGTCGAAATAGGGCTGCGCGCGACGTTCGAAACCCCACATCAGCATGCCGCCCCCAAGAAGGATGGCAAAGGCCAGGCCGATGGCAAAGAACAGCTCGGCCGACAGCAGCGCCTGCAGCAGTGACGGCTTGCGCGCCGAATCCGAGGGCACCATGATCTGCAACCCGGCCTCGAAGATCGGCTGGCTGAAATCCATCTGCGTCTCGCGAAGCGCAGTGATAGAGATATTTGCAATCGCAAGATCCGCCGCTCCATCCTGCACGGCCCCCAGCATGTCACCGAAAGCCTCGACCCGGGTGACGGAGTACTCCCACTCCAGCGACTCGGCGAGGGCTGCCAGCAGGTCCATGGAAAAACCAGCCTCGGCACCGTCCTCGACATAGGAAAACGGCGGGCGGGTCACCGTGGTGACGTTCAAGGATTGGGCCAGGCTTTGCTGTGCGAGAACGGCGAAAGTCAGGCTGATCAATGCGTAAAAGGCGCGTTTCATGGTCAAATTACCTGTTTCGCCGCCCTGTAGCGCGATTGAGGTCAAAACAGCAAGGTCACCGCGGGGTAAAGCACCATGTTTTATTGGCGTCTCAACTCGACACATTGTGGGAATTACCGGGGGAATCTGGCGGAATGGGGTTGGCAATCCGGCCAATTCGTTGAATCTGTGCGGTAACCTGAACGAAAACCCAACCCCGAGGCCCGAAATGACGGACGCAGTTCAATTGACAGCGGATTTGATCCGTTGCCCATCGGTCACACCCGTTGAAGGGGGGGCTTTGGTCTTGCTGGAAAATCTGCTGTCAGACGCGGGGTTTGACTGCACGCGGGTGGATCGCGGTGGCATCTGCAATCTGTTCGCCCGTTGGGGGGCCAAGGGACATCCGCGCAGTTTTGGCTTCAACGGCCACACCGACGTTGTTCCGGTGGGCGATGAGGCCGCATGGACCAAGCCCCCCTTCGGGGCCGAGGTGCATGACGGCGTCATGTTCGGACGCGGCACAACCGATATGAAATCCGGGGTCGCGGCCTTTGCCGCCGCAGCTGTTGATTTCGTCCGCGATACCCCTCCTGACGGGGCCATCATCCTGACCATCACCGGGGATGAGGAAGCCGACGCGCTGTACGGTACGACGGCCTTACTGGACTATATGGGTCAAGCGGATGAGCAGATGTCGGCCTGTCTGGTGGGAGAGCCAACCTGTCCCAACCATATGGGCGAGATGATCAAGATCGGTCGTCGCGGCTCAATGACCGCTTGGTTTACAGCGACCGGGGTGCAGGGGCATTCGGCCTATCCCCATCGGGCAAAGAACCCTCTACCGGCGATGGCGCGGTTAATGGATCGGCTCGCCAGTCACGAGTTGGATCAGGGAAGCGATCACTTCGATGCCTCTACGCTGGCCGTAGTGACAATCGACACTGGCAATGCCGCGACCAACGTGATCCCGGCGCAATGCAGCGGGGCGGTGAATATCCGCTTTAACGACCTGCATTCCGGGGCTGCCCTTAGCGATTGGTTGCTGCAGCAGGCCGATCAGGTGGCGCAGGATTTCGGCGTTGAGATTGAGACACGGATCAAGATCTCGGGCGAAAGCTTTCTGACCCCTCCGGGCACGCTTTCCGATCTGGTGTCAAAAGCCGTCAAAGCCGAGACTGGCATCACGCCCGAGCTGTCGACAACGGGCGGCACGTCCGACGCGCGGTTTGTCAAGAACCACTGCCCGGTGGTCGAGTTCGGGCTGGTCGGGCGGACCATGCATCAGGTGGACGAATGCGTCGAGGTAGCTCAGATCGAGCAGCTCAAGGCGATCTATACCCGCATCCTGAAAGACTACTTCGCCTGACTGGGTCAGGGGGCTGCGATTTTAGTCATGACGCCGTCTCACCACCGTGCTAGGCCAAACCCATGACTCGCATCCCCACCAAGCAAGAGGTCCTGGATTGGATCTCGGCGAACCCCACCCTGACCTCGAAACGCGATATCGCCAAGGCCTTTGGCATCAAGGGCGCGGATCGGATTGATCTGAAACGCATCCTCAAAGAGCTTGAGGCCGAAGGGCATCTGGAAAAGCGCAAGCGCAGCTATCGCGACCCGGACCGTCTGCCTCCGGTCAGCGTGCTGCAGGTGAAGGCCCCAAATGAGGATGGCGACCTGTTCGCGCGGCCTCTGGAGTGGCATGGCGAAGGGGTTGAGCCGGTCGTGCTGCTGATCACCCGCGCCAGCGATCCCGCTTTGGGCGAAGGCGACCGGATTCTGGCCCGTCTGACCGTGGTGCAGGAAGAAGACCACAATTACGAAGCCCGCCTGATCCGCCGTATTGGGACCAATCCGCGCAAAATTGTGGGCCTGTTCCGAAAAGGGGCCGAGGGCGGGCGGATCGTGCCCATCGACAAGGCCAGCCAGACCGAATGGCAAGTGCCTGAAGGTGCGGTGCATGGGGCCAAAGATGGTGAGCTGGTCGAGGCCGAACAGGCCGGACCCAAATCCCGCATGGGCCTGCCCCGCGCCCGCATTGTCGAACGTTTGGGCGACCCGTCCGCACCCAAGGCTGTATCGCTGATCGCGATCCATCAACATGGCATCCCCGACGATTTTCCCGACAAGGTCATCGCCGAGGCCGACAAGGCCAAGCCCGTTGGCCTGAAGGGCCGCGAAGACCTGCGGGACATGCCGCTGCTGACCATCGACCCCTCGGATGCGCGCGACCATGATGACGCCTGCTATGCCCATGCCGATGACGACCCCAAGAATCCCGGCGGTCATGTGATCTGGGTCGCGATTGCCGACGTTGCGGCCTATGTACAGCCCGGCACCGCGTTGGATCGCGAGGCACGCAAACGCGGCAACTCCAGCTATTTCCCGGATCGCGTCGTGCCGATGCTGCCGGATCGCCTGTCCGGTGATCTGTGTTCTCTGCACGAAGGCGTCCCGCGGGCCTGTATAGCTGTGCGGATGCAGATCGACGCCGAGGGCAACAAGATCGGCCACCGCTTCGTGCGCGGCCTGATGCGCTCGGCCGCGTCGCTGCACTATGCTGAGGTGCAGGAGGCCATCGACGGCTCCCCCAATGACCGCACGGGACCGTTGTTGGAGACGGTTCTGAAGCCGCTCTACGCCGCCTATACCGCGCTTAAAACCGCGCGCGCGGCGCGGCAACCGCTGGAGCTGGACCTACCGGAACGCAAGATTGTTCTGTCCGATACGGGCGAGGTCACCAGCGTCGCCTTCCGCGACCGTTTGGACGCGCATAAGCTGATCGAAGAGTTCATGATCCTTGCCAACGTCGCCGCAGCTGAAGCGCTGATTGCGAAACGTCGGCCACTGTTGTTCCGCGTCCACGAAGAACCCGCGCCTGAAAAGCTGGAAAGCTTGCGCGAAACGGCCCAAGCCGCTGGCCTGAACCTTGCCAAGGGTCAGGTTCTGCAAACCCGTCACCTGAACGCCCTGCTGAATGCGGCTGCGGGTACCGAGGATGCGGAACTGATCAACCTGACGACCCTGCGGTCGATGGCGCAGGCCTATTACAATCCCGAAAACTTCGGTCATTTCGGGTTGGCATTACGGAACTATGCACATTTCACCTCGCCCATTCGTCGCTATGCTGACCTGATCGTCCACCGCGCGCTGATCTCGGGCCATGGCTGGGGTGATGACGGTCTGACCGAGGATGAAATCGCCCGGCTTGACGAAACCGCGACCCATATCTCGGACACTGAGCGACGCTCGATGATGGCTGAACGCGACACGACTGACCGCTATTTGGCGGCCTATCTCAGCGAACGTGTGGGCAATGAGTTCAAGGGCCGGATCAGCGGAATCGCGCGCTTCGGGGCCTTCGTGAAGATGGACGAAACCGGCGCGGACGGGCTGGTGCCTGTCCGATCGCTGGGGCGTGAGTTCTTCCATTTCGACCGCGAAGCGGGAACCCTCATGGGCTCGGATACCGGTCTGATCATAGCAATAGGCCAACGTGTCACTGTGCGATTGACCGAGGCGACACCGGTCACGGGCGGCTTGGAATTGGAGTTACTCTCCATTGACGATCAGGCCCTGCCCCGAGGACGCGGGCCGAAGGGACGCGCAACCAGACGCAAGTCGGTCAGCACCAAGCGCAAGAAGGACAAGATCAAGCGTAAGGTCGAACGAAAACGGCGTCAGCGCTAGCCTTTGTCCGCAGGTTGTGACGACCCCTGTGCAAAGACGAGCAAGTCTCGCATACGGTCGTTCAGGTGGGGCTCAATCTGTTGCCGCGCACGGGCGATCCGCGCGCTTTCCTCCAACTTGCGGGACAGGGCGTCGATATCCACGCCGTTTCGACTCAGCCAGTGCTGCAGCGCCTGCTGATCAAGCAGGCCGTGCCGCTGCCGAAACTCTGATACTGCAAGCACAAGGTCTTCGCCCGGAACGGGTTGCCCGGAGTGCTGGTCCAGCGCAAGAGCCAGCGCGTCGATCTCTGCGGCAAGGCGCAGCGCGTCGAACCGATCACCGGAGGCGGTCATGCATCGCGCAAGGACCTCAGGATCATTCAGCGGGTTATGAGACAGCACGCCTGTCAGAAGGGTTTCGAACGCATCCGTATGCCGGAACTCGAACGCTGGCGCGGCGGGAAGCGTATCGTTCCGCCAGTCGTTCTCCACACGCTTCAAACAGGCCTGTGCATCGCGGTTTTTCTGATCAATTCGACCCTCGGGAAGCCATGCCTCAAGGCGGTCTGCGGCGACCGGGTCCAAAGCTGCACAGTCTTCCAAGAGGCTGTCAAAGCTGCGATCGGGATAAAACCTGCGACGGGCGGCTGCGACAAGGGCATCCGCCAACTGCCGCTCAACAACCTGCGCGGCGACAGCGGCATCCAGTGTCCAGCGGATGTTCACCAGTGGCTCGGAAAGGTTGGCAAAACCGACCTCTTCAGGCGCATGGATCAGGGCGACCTCATCATCAGCTTCAAGCCGGAATTGGGCGAACGCGTCAAAGATCTCACCGACCCCGACCATGCCAAAACTGCCAAGCTCACACGCGCGCAGAGCACCGATCGAGGCGGCACCATAGACGGGGATGCCTTCGGACAAGGCCCACAGGATTTCCTTGTGGTAGACGGCAGGCAAGGCCTCGAAATAGCCATCCAGCAGGATGATGGCACGCGGGCGAGCAAGCGCTGCCTTCAGCAGATCGCCCTGCGCCGCAGGCCCAAGACGCCGGATCGGCAACCGGTCTTCCACGTCACACCGGCGCGGCAGGGAAGGACCGGCAAAGAGGACGATGTCACCTTGGCTCATGACACCTTCCGCGCGCGCGCTCCGGGGCGGTATCCGGGCGCGTAGGATGTACCTTCAAGCCCCGGCGCAATGACCCGCATGACCGTTGCGGGCAGGTCGGGAACCGAAAGATCAACTGCAACCGGCACCTCAAGCCCGGCCCGTTCTAGCGCGGCCAGCATGCAGTCAAGGCTATCACGAGGGGAGCGGACCTGATGAAACGGCACTCGATCGAACCGGTGTGGCGTGTCCGCCTCAACGATCTCGGCGCGCTGCGACCAGAGCGTTTCTGCATTACGCCGTGCTTCATAATAGTCGCGCGTGCGATCATCCCGCGCGCCTGAGATGAGGGTCAGCCGACTTTGCGCCGCTTCGGTCAGGGCACGAGACAAGGCGATGCCCCGCGCAGGGTGGCACCCTGCCCCCGAGGCCGCCTGCAAGCCACGTCTCGTGTCATCCTGACGGTCGATGATTGTTGCAAAGAATGCGGGAATTCCAAGGTCCGAGGTCACGTCCCAGATCGCGCAAGCCACGCCTGCGGCGTCAAACCTGTCAAGAAGCGCTTTGCAAGTCGGGTCTGTGACGGAGTGCAGATCGACCCGGCAGGACGCCATGTTGCTTGGGTTGAGCTTCCACAAAGTCACCGCATCACGCTCCAGCGTTTCGGCCAGAGCCTGACAGGTAGCCTCATCAACGCTGCTGCCCGAGGCGAGGCCGGTCGACGACATCAGACAACACCCCAATCCGGGCTGCAGGGGTAGCGTGTAATCCATGTGGACTAGTTCAAAGGGGACCCAGACCGAATGATCATCTGAGAGCGCCTTTCCCTCGGCCCAAAGCACGGGTTTGCCGCGCGAAATGGGGTGATCTGAGATCCTGGGCAGACGCTCAAGATCAATCACTTTTTCCGACTTCGCCAAGTCATCGGCGCATGCCAGACGCAGGGGCAAAACCGGAGTTTCAGCGCAGCTGAGCTCGACCGCCTCCATCAAGGCCGAAACCTTTGCATCCGCGACGGTCGCGCCTTTGCCTTGCGTCACGGCCAGAGACCGCGCATTCGGGCGATGCGCGGCGTAGACGGGAATGCCGATGCAATCCAGGCCGGTCAGTTCAGCCAGCCGGGTGACGCCAAGGCGTTTCATATGGGGCAAGACACGGTCCAGAACCTGTACGGACGGAACCGCGTGGGCAGGCGCTCGGTGCTGGTCTTCCCCCTCCTGCCCCATGTCTGTCAGAGGGGCTGATCCTAGCTGCGTGTGAATTTGTGCCTCTGTTTCAGCCCGTCGATATTGACCAGATAGCAGGTCCCTTCGGGTTCGAACTTGTCAGGCGGCAGGAAGTCTTTGGGCGGGATGGTGGCAAGGCTCACACCACATTCCAGAAGCTCTCGCACCAAGGCCCAGCCCTTGTCGTTCTGGTACTTCTCGGGATCAACCTGATAGGCTTTGTTGTCCCAGACCTCACGCGGGATATGCAGCACTGTGCCATCATCGCTTGCAATAATCAGGTCGTGTCTAAAATTCTCAATATCGCTTTCGGACATTATGTCTCCTCCACTCAATACAGGCACGTTCACTACAGCAAATCGAACCCGTTGCCGCAAGCTTTCCCTCGGGCTGGGGCAGTCTTGGGCCAATGGGCCGTGTTAGAGGAACCCAGAATAGCGTGCAGCGTCGATCAACGCAGCGATGCGCTGTTTGATCAGGGGCATGTCATCCGAGCCTGTCAGGGTGGCGATATCTGCCACGACATTGCGCAGCGTCTCGGGCAGGTTTTGCTGGCTGCTGTCCAGAAGGCGGGCGCACAGGTTGGGTACTTCTGACAGGTCTTTCTGCGTCTGGCTGGATGCAATCAAAGGCAACAGCGCGGACCATTCAAACGGATAAGCGATCGAGGTCTTCTCGAATTGAACCATCGCGTCGCGGGCCAGCTTGCACGCGGTACTGTCTGCGCTGCGCTGCCATGCCTCCCACGACAGGTTGGCGGTCGCCAATGCAATATATTCGTGCATCTGTAGTTCCCGCGCCAGCGCAATGCTTTCATGAGACAGGCGCGTGGCCTCGGATGGGTTGTGCATGCGCCGGTAGACGAGCGACAGATAGGTCATGCAGCGCACCTCGATCTTCCGGTGACCGGATTTGCGCGCGGCCTCCAAACCTGCGCTCATCGCCTCCTGTGCCTGAGGCAGGCGGATGCTGTGCAGATTGACGAACCCAAGGATAAACAGGGCCGAGGCAACTATGGCGAGATTGCCGGTTTCCTCAGCCGCAGACACATAGTTCGATGCGGTTCCAATCGTGTCTTCAGTCGGATCATAGCGCGACATTCTGAGGTCACGCAGCACCAGTTGATCGAAATACTCGGCGCGTTGTTCTGCGGTCATGCTGCCCACATCCTGCGCAAGCCCGGCCGCCAGTTGAGACATCGCCTCGCCATCCCCGCTCCAGTAGTGAACATTGAGCGTATTAAGCTGGATGTCGATCCACTCTCGCAGCAGCTCGGCGTCGTCCCGCCACGCGGTTTGATCCAGCGCAGCCTCGGCGGCGGCAAGTTCGGCCAGTGATCCCGCGCGATCCTGTTGCAACGCATTGCCGGTCAGACGGTGCAACCGAGCAGTTTTCCGCGGGTTGTCTTGAACCAACACTACGGCCTCACGATAAGCCGCAACCGCGCCGTCAAGGTCGTGAACCAAGGTCAAGACGGTGCCAAGCTGTTCCAGCAGATCGGCACGTTCCGGCAGGGTGCCGGGGTGTAACCCGTCTGAAAGGGTGACCTGTTCCAGATGGTTCAACGCGGATTTAAAATAGGCCGTGGCCTCTGTATTTGCATAGCGCGAACTTGCCTGCTCCGCAGCTTGTTGGAAGCACCGAGTCGCTTCCGCATGGTTGCCGGACAACCCCCAATGGCTGCCGAGAACATGAGCGGGCGTGATTTTGCGAAACCGCGCACCAAGTACAGCCGCAATACGCGCATGCACCATTGCACGCACGGATCGCAGCATGGTCTCATACGCTGCATCGCGCATCAGGGCGTGGCGGAATGAGTATCTGCGAGCCGCAGCCGGGGCGGGAACAATAATCTGCGCCGATACCAACGTGTTTAAATGAGCCGACAGCGCATGATCGGATTCATCAATCACGGCAGACAGAACGTCGAAGGAAAAATCCCGACCAATGGCCGCAGCCGTCTGCAGTATCCGGCGGGATTCGGGGTGACGATCAAGGCGGGCGACCAACAACTCGTTCAGCGTGGTCGGTACCGCCGTCTCATCAATCGAGGTGCCGCCCCCATCGGTTCGGTCAAAGACCCCGGTTTCAATGAACGACTTGGAAAGCTCTTCGGCAAAAAGCGGCACCCCGTCGGACCGATCTGCGATCAATTCCAGCACTGGCATCGGAACTGGTTTCAGATCGTAGACATGTGCGGCAATCTCGCCGATTTCCTCGTTGGACAGCCGGGTCAGTTCGACGCGGGAATTGACCTCCCACGCGGTTTGAAACGCGGGCCTGCAGGTAAGCAGTACCATGACCTGCTCATCTTTGAACGTCTCGAGCAGCCGTCCCAATAGCTCTTTGGTGGTCGGGTCGATCCAGTGAAGGTCCTCGAAGACAACCAGCACTTTCTTGTCGCGCACATACCATTCGAACAGAGCAATCAGCGCCTGAAACGTCATCTCTTTCCGGCCCAGCGCATCAAGAGGCAGCGTGGTGTCGCGCCCGTGTTCGCGAAACTGCATCAAGGCATCCGCCAATGAGGCTGTCTTGCTCGGATCCAGAGTTGTAGCCGAAAAAATCTGTTCCAGCCGCTGGGCCGTGTCCCCGGCCGAAAGCTGCCCCCCGCCCAAAACCATAGACCAGATTTGGTTCAGCACCGGATACAAGGCGTCATTGGTGTGAAAGGGCGAGCATTGAAAGCGCAGAACGTCGCCCTCTGCCTCAAGCACATGCGATACGAACTCTTCCACCAGTCGGGACTTGCCGATCCCCGGCTCACCGGAAATGAGCATCGAGCGCGGAACGCCCTGCTCGACCTGCTCCCACGCGCTATCCAACTGGCCCAGCTCAACCTTGCGGTTGATGATCGGTAGCTTCTCTTTGGACCGACGCTTGAAATCGGGGGAGGGGCCGTCCGTTGCGCCTTCGACGCGCCAGATACGCACCTCGCCCCGGAAGCCTTTCAATTTGTGATTTCCCAGATCGGTTAGATCGAATTTGCCTTCGACGATCTTTTTGGTTTCATCCGAAATCGCCAAGGTGCCCGGTTTTGCCATCAACTGGATACGGGCAGCCAGGTTGGGCGCGCGCCCGACGGCCTGATCCTCTTCGATATACGAGTTGCGGATCAGGTCCCCGACAACGACATTGCCCGTTGCGATGCCAATGCGGCAATTCAGCTTGACCCCATGCGGCCGCCCCAGAAAATGCATCGAATCGGCGATGCTCAGCCCCGATCGGATCGCCCGTTCGGCGTCATGATCATAGGCCTGCGGCCAGCCGAAATAGGCCAGAACGCCATCACCAAGATATTGCGCGACAAAGCCGCCATATTCCTCGACAATCTCGGTCACGGCGCTTTTGTAGCTGGTCAACAGGGTCGAAAGCTCTTCTGCATCCAATTGTTCGGACAGTTGGGTCGAGCCGACAAGATCCGTGAACACCACTGAAAGCTGCCGCCGCTGTTGCGGCGCGACCGAGTGACTGCGATCCGCCTTTTCCGCAAATGGACCGTTTGTCAGGTCCGATGCCTGACCACTGCGGAGCAAAGCAATTGCGTTCAGCAACTGACGGCGATGGCCAACCGACGCGACCCCCATATCCCTGAGATCTTCTGCAGTGATCGTCGGCAACAGGCTGCCATCCACATCATGGTCATGAAACGCTGAGATGTAGCGCTCCATTCCAAGCGCGCGCAGCCAATCGTCGAGATCAATTGCCATCGTGTTATTTCACCATTCACCCTGCCAACGGGCACTTACAGCGCGGCTGAAACACACCAATCGCCCGCCTGAAGCGCTGCAATCTGAAAGAGAGCGCAAAAAACAATTATCATCATGATACCGATTCCACTATCCTCGGAATCGCAACATTATCAAGGGGAAGAACGTCGTCGTGCCCAACTCAAGAAATTTGCTTATCGTCGGAACTGGCAATGTCGCCAACGCGCTTGCGCGCCGGTTTTCTGCAACGGATCATGTGGTTCATATAGGCTCGCGAGATGCCGGACGGGGGGCCGAGGCCGCGGACCGACATGGTATAAAAGGTGGCCTTGCAGCCGATCTGGTTCAACACGCCGAGGTTGTGTTCATCGCCGTCCCATTCACGGCGCTGGACGATACATTGGACGCTCTGGGGTCACTGGAAGGCAAGTTGGTGGTCGACTGCACCAACCCCCTGACCGATGACTACATGGCTTTGACCCTGGGGCATTCCACGTCCGCAGGCGAGGTCTGCCAGGCGAAGCTGCCGGGCGTTCCGGTCGTCAAGGCCTTCAACGCGATCTTTGCTGATGTCGTTGACTCGGATCCAACCTATGGCGGCATCCGCCCTCAGGTGTTCCTTGCCGGGGACGATGCTGGGGCAAAAGAAACGGTGGCCGAGTTGGTGCGTGCCATCAATTATGACCCGGTCGATAGCGGGGCCATGCTGAGCGCACGGTATCTGGAACCTCTGGCCGAGTTGATCATTCAGATGGCCTATGTTCAGGGCGAAGGCACGCGGATCACGCCCGTCATCCTGCGCTCCGACGCATAGTCGCGCTTGAATACGCAGAGAAGCAGGCAGGCTCGGACGCTCTGCCTGCTTCAAAGGCCCATTGCAAAAGCGGCATACGCCGCGCATCTGGGTCGGAACTTCGGATAGCCGCTCGTTGACTTCCGACGTGATAGCCTCATTGACCGTGTCACCCGCCATACGGTTCTTCCCAGCTTCGCAAAACTCTTTCGATCAGAAGGAATACAGGCTTTCTGCGACTTAGCAGCAGCACAGGGTGGCAGTACTTGTCTGTCCACCGAGGTCGGTCGAAATATAGTCCTGATTTCCTCCTCAGCTAAGTACTGCTTGGGTGTCTTTCGTTTGACACCTCTGACCAGCTTTTCAGCCGCACTCTTCGATGCGAGATTTCTGGGACATATCAGAACAGTCCATCGCGCAATATTGGCCCAAACGGCAAGCCGTTCCGTCTCAATAGAAAGAGTGGAGCCTTTTGGACAGTTGTCAGCTATGCGGACTTAGCTGTCGTTGAGCTATTCAACTACGCAGATCGGAAAGTCGCCCGGGTTTCGCCCACCACCCTTGTCCAAACAAATATCATCGTACATAAACTGGTGAAACTTCTGACCCGCCATAAATGACGATACTGCAACTAAAACTAATATTTGAGATTATCCACTTTTTCATAGTTTATTGCTAGCAGGGCACATCGAAATCGCAAGTCGCAAAATCGAGTGCAAATCTTCAAAGACCCTGACGTTCAAGTTATCTGCTTTGGGCTCGCTGCCGAAATTCAATTCGGTTCTCCGTCACGTAGATCTGCAACTCGTCGCCAATTTCATCAAAAAAAGGAACGTTATGCCGGTTGCCTGCGTTGCAAAAGCCCTGAGTTCCAATTCCTGCAAACATGCGAGCAGATCGAATGCGTTTGAAACGCGTTTATCTACGATGGTAGAAAACCGACCCACGTGCCTAAAGAAAATGACTGAAAC
The DNA here is from genome assembly GCF_056537565.1 of Ruegeria sp. C8. Lineage (NCBI taxonomy): Bacteria > Pseudomonadati > Pseudomonadota > Alphaproteobacteria > Rhodobacterales > Roseobacteraceae > Ruegeria > Ruegeria sp. C8. The sequence continues at coordinate 91,692 of NZ_JBQFRV010000005.1, read as the reverse complement.
AAGGTCATTCGATCGCACTGATAGTGCGATTGGCCCTGAAAGCTGGTTCAACTCATCAAGCGTCGCCTTCCACCAAAGGTTTGGGTGCTGCTCTGACCAGCCGGGGTGTTGCGGAGACGTTGTAGTCCCCATTGAGGACGTCGCGAAAATTCGATCAAACAAGCTTGACCGCCGATGCTCCGATATCAATCCCGAGATACATTCAAACCGCTTGCGTACAGAAACAAACAGAACTTGCCTGGCTATTGATCTTTTTAGCGCGCGCAAAGAATATGTAAAAGTAAGATAAGATCAAAGCGGCTGTGATCCGCAGGCAGACTGGCATGACCAAAATCAAGAATATGGAAGAGTTCGCGGCGCTCAGCGGAATCTCGCGGCCCACTGTGTCCAAATACTTCCACGATCCCGATAGCGTTCGCCCAACGACAAGAGCGCGTATCGAAGAGGCGCTGGAGCGGTTTGACTATCGCCCGAACATCTATGCGGTGAACCAGAACCGTAAACTGACCAAGAATATCGGCATTGTCGTGCCCTATCTGGCTGATCCGTTCTTTGCTGAAATCGCTCGGTATCTTGAACAAAGCTGTATTGCAGCGGGGTATCGTCCGTTCCTTTTCAGCGCTCACGGTGAACAGAAACTGGAAAACGAAATCCTGGACGGTTTGCAATCTTTGAAACCTGCGGGCGTGTTGTTGGCGCCTTTGGGGCGTATCTCTGACAAGTCAGCGATCGAGAAATTCTGTGCCAGTGTGCCGACGGTTCTGTTCGACAGTAACCTTGACGGTTTGGGCGCGGCGTTTATCGGGTCCGACAACTTCAGCTTTGTGTCTCAGACCGTGGAATACATGACCCGCACTGGCGAGCCACCCTCGTTCTTCGAAATGCGGACACCTGCAAACCCCAATGCCAACAAGCGGCGGAAGGCCTATGTCGAGGTGATGGAGCGCCTGGGTTTTGAACCGCATGTGATCAAAATCGAAGGCGCTGGCTGGGCCTTTGAGGAGATTGGTCGACAGGGTGCGCTCAAGGTTTTGGATGAACGCAAGTTACGCACGGACTCGGTTTTGTGCAGCAATGACCGATTGGCAATCGGCTTTCTGGCGGCGTGTTTTGAGCAGGGGATTCGCGTCGGGCGGAAAGCCGACTGTACTCTGCGGGTGGCCTCGAACGACGATCATCCCTTTGCAAAATTCACATGCCCCTCACTGACAACCGCGGCGCATGACTACGACAATGTGGCGGCCCGAAGTGTCGAAACGCTTTTCGAACTCATTGAAAACGGTGGGAAATTTGAGAATCGGACAGAAACCCTCTTCCCGGCCCGATTGGTTCTCAGGGAATCCGCATAACGTCAAAAATTAACGCGCGTAAAGTTTTTATTGACGCCGCGACAAATCTTGAACTACCCTCTCTACACGACATCCAAGCTCAGGGAGGACAGGGATGTATCTGAAACACGCACTTCGTGCGGCGACTGCTTTGACGTTCGTCGCGACGGCCGCGGCCCACGCACAATCCATCACGATCGCCACCGTAAACAACGGCGACATGATCCGGATGCAGGGCTACACCGACAAATTCACCGAAGCGACCGGCATTGACGTCGAGTGGGTGACGCTGGAAGAAAACGTACTGCGCCAGCGCGTGACCACTGACATCACCACCAAAGGTGGTCAGTTCGACATCATGACCATTGGTATGTACGAGACCCCGATTTGGGGCGCAAATGGCTGGCTGGTTCCGCTTGACGGACTTTCCGAAGAGTACGACGTCGGTGACATTTTGCCGGCGATGTCGGGCGGTCTAAGCCATGACGGAACGCTGTATGCGGCGCCGTTCTACGGCGAAAGCTCGATGATCATGTACCGCACTGACCTGATGGAAAAGGCGGGCATGGAAATGCCCGAGGCGCCTAGCTGGCAATTCATCAAAGAAGCAGCGGCGGCGATGACCGACAGAGACGCCGACATCAACGGCATCTGCCTACGTGGCAAAGCCGGTTGGGGTGAAGGCGGCGCGTTCATCACGGCGATGTCTAACTCCTTCGGCGCGCGCTGGTTCGACGAAGATTGGAAGCCCCAGTTCGATCAGCCCGAATGGTCTGACACGCTGAACTTCTACGTTGAAATGATGACGGAATCCGGTCCGGCAGGCTATGCTACCAACGGGTTTAATGAGAACCTGTCATTGTTCCAGCAAGGCAAGTGCGGCATGTGGATCGACGCCACTGTTGCGGCGTCATTCGTGACCAACCCGGACGACTCGACCGTCGCGGACAGCGTTGGTTTTGCGCTGGCACCCGACACCGGATTGGGCAAACGCTCCAATTGGCTTTGGGCTTGGGCACTGGCCATTCCGGCCGGTACACAGCAAGAAGACGCAGCCAAGCAGTTCATCGAATGGGCAACGTCTAAAGACTATATTGAGCTAGTTGCTGAAAACGAAGGTTGGGCAAATGTACCGCCGGGCGCGCGCTCCTCTTTGTATGAGAACCCGGAATACCAGAAGGTTCCGTTTGCCAAGATGACGCTGGACTCGATCCTGTCCGCTGATCCAAACAACCCAACGGTCAAACCTGTCCCATATGTTGGCATCCAGTTCGCTGCGATCCCAGAGTTCGCGGGTATTGCGACACAGGTCAGCCAAGAGTTCTCGGCAGTCTACGCCGGACAGCAAACGGTTGAGGAAGCACTTGCCAAAGCGCAGGCCTTCACCGCCGAAGAAATGGAAGCCGCAGGGTACTGAGGCATCCTCCCACGCGGGCGGGCAGAAGAGCTGCCCCCCCGCTCACCCCTTCCACAACCCACATTTTTCTCGCAGGCTAAGCTACGCCTGAACAGAGAGGGTTTGCGTAATGGCTACTCAACACTCCCGATCCGTCGCGCGCCTGATGATGGCACCCGCAGTGGTCCTGCTACTTGGCTGGATGCTCGTGCCCCTGACGATGACGCTGTATTTTTCCTTCAAGAAATATCTGCCCCTGCGCGGTGGGGATCTGGGCTGGGTCGGCTTCGACAACTACGTCCGGTTCGTATCGTCCAGTTCCTTCTGGCCCGCGGTTCAGGCAACGCTTGTGATCGTCGGAGGGGTTCTGGTCATCACCGTTATCCTGGGCATCCTTCTGGCGATGCTTCTGGACCAACCGATGTGGGGCCAAGGTGTTGTCCGCATCCTCGTGATCGCACCCTTCTTCGTCATGCCAACCGTGTCTGCATTGGTCTGGAAGAACATGTTCATGGATCCGGTAAACGGCCTGTTGGCCCATCTGTGGCGCTTTTTCGGGGCCGAGCCGATCTCGTGGCTGTCCGAGGCGTCTATGACCTCGATCATCATGATCGTATCTTGGCAGTGGCTGCCATTCGCGACGCTGATCCTGTTGACCGCGATCCAATCGCTGGACAGTGAGCAGTTGGAAGCGGCTGAGATGGACGGCGCGCCGGTCCTGAAGCGGTTCTACCACATCATCCTGCCGCATCTGAGCCGCGCGATCACCATCGTGATCCTGATCCAGACAATCTTCCTTTTGTCGATCTTCGCTGAGATTTTCGTGACCACCGGCGGCGCATTCGGCACCCGTACACTCACCTACCTGATCTTCCAGCGCGTGCTGGAGAGCCAGAACGTTGGCCTCGGATCAGCCGGAGGTGTCTACGCAATCATCTTAGCCAACATCGTTGCGATCTTCCTGATGCGCATCGTCGGCAAGAACCTGGACGCGTGAGGAGGTAAGATCATGGCCCGCGCTGTCACAACCCGCCGCAAATCGCTGAATACCGCCCTCGCCTGGGCCGTTGGTTTGCTGATCTTTTTCCCGATACTCTGGACCATCCTGACCAGCTTCAAGACCGAGGCGCAGGCAATCGCCAGCCCACCGTTGTTCCTGAACTTCAACTGGACGCTGGAAAACTACGCCATCGTGCAGGAACGGTCCGACTATATGCGGTTCCTATGGAATTCGGTCATCATAGCCGGGGGCTCGACCATTCTGGGCGTCATCATCGCCGTCCCCGCCGCATGGGCGATGGCCTTCGTTCCGTCCAAGCGCACCAAGGACATTCTACTTTGGATGCTGTCGACCAAGATGTTGCCTGCGGTCGGCGTTCTCTACCCAATCTACCTGCTGTTCATTCGGTTGGGCCTGCTGGATACGCGCGGAGGGCTGGTCGTCGTCCTGATGCTCATCAACCTGCCGATCATCGTCTGGATGCTGTACACCTATTTCCGCGAAATTCCGGGTGAAATTCTGGAAGCTGCACGGATGGACGGGGCGACATTGAAAGAAGAAATTCTCTACGTCCTGACGCCAATGGCCATCCCCGGCATCGCTTCGACCGTGCTGCTGAACTTCATTCTGGCTTGGAACGAGGCGTTCTGGACCCTCAACCTCACTGCCGTCGACGCGGCTCCGCTAACAGCGTTCATCGCCAGCTACTCCAGCCCCGAAGGCCTGTTCTTTGCCAAGCTCAGCGCGGCCTCGACCATGGCGATTGCACCAATCCTGATCCTTGGCTGGTTCAGCCAGAAACAACTTGTCCGCGGCCTGACCTTCGGCGCTGTGAAATAAGGAAACGACACATGGGACGTATTCAACTCAAGTCCGTGACCAAAAGCTTCGGCGACGTGCAGGTCATTCCACCGCTGGACCTGACCATCGAAGATGGCGAGTTCACCGTCTTCGTCGGCCCCTCGGGCTGCGGTAAGTCCACCCTGCTGCGTCTGATCGCAGGGTTAGAGGATATCACCTCGGGCTCTATCGACATCGACGGCGCGGATGCCACCGATGTCCCTCCCGCGAAACGAGGGCTGGCGATGGTTTTCCAGTCCTATGCGCTCTACCCCCATATGACCGTGCGCAAGAACATCGCCTTTCCTCTTCGGATGGCGAAGCTGGATCAGGCTGAGATCGATAAGCGGGTCGAAGGTGCCGCCAGCGTCCTAAACCTGACCGATTATCTCGACCGTCGCCCCGGCCAGCTGTCCGGCGGCCAACGCCAGCGGGTCGCCATCGGGCGCGCAATCGTGCGCGAACCTGCGGCGTTTCTGTTCGACGAACCTCTATCCAACCTCGACGCGGCACTACGCGTTGGCATGCGGCTTGAGATCAGCGAGCTGCATGAACGTCTAGCGACCACTATGATCTACGTGACCCACGATCAGGTCGAAGCCATGACCATGGCTGACAAGATCGTCGTCCTTCAGGCCGGAGTGATCGAACAGGTCGGCAGCCCGCTGGAGCTTTATCGTACACCTCGTAACTTGTTTGTTGCGGGCTTCATCGGCTCCCCCAAAATGAACTTCATCGAGGGTGAAGAGGCCGCAAAACATGGCGCGAAAACCATCGGCATCCGCCCGGAACATATCGCTGTTTCGGAAACCGAGGGCGAGTGGTCCGGGGTTGTCAGCGTCTCGGAGCATTTGGGTTCAGACACCTTCTTCCATGTCCACGACACCGGACTGGCCGAAACGATCACGGTTCGCGCCGATGGCGAGGTTGGGTTCCGTCACGGGGATCGTATTCACCTGACGCCACGGGCCGACGTCATCCACCGCTTCGATGAAAAAGGACTGCGGATCGAATGACCCGTCTGAATGGCAAAATCGCTCTGATCACCGGTGCCGCGCGCGGCATCGGGCTGGCCTTTGCCAAATCCTATGTCGCGGAAGGCGCACGCGTTGCCATCGCGGATATCGACATCGAACGCGCTAAACAGGCCGCAGCCGAGATCGGCGCGTCCGCTCTGGCTGTCGAAATGGACGTGACAAACCAGCAGAGTATCGACGACGCCGTCGCCCGCACGGCATCGCATTTCGGCCCAATTGACATCCTGGTCAACAACGCCGCGATCTTCACAGCCGCCCCGATTGTCGAGATTGAGCGCGTCGACTATGAGCGCGTCTTTGACATCAACGTTGCCGGTGCCTTGTTCACCATGCAAGCCGTCGCGCGCCATATGATCGCACATGGCACCAAAGGCCGGATCATCAATATGGCGTCGCAAGCCGGGCGGCGCGGTGAACCGCTGGTCGCCGTCTATTGTGCCAGCAAGGCCGCGATCATTTCCCTGACCCAATCTGCGGGCTTGAACCTGATCGCGCACGGGATCAACGTGAACGCGATCGCGCCAGGTGTGGTGGACGGCGAACACTGGGACGGCGTCGATGCGTTCTTTGCCAAACACGAAGGTAAACTGCCGGGACAGAAGAAACGCGAAGTGGCCGCTGCCGTTCCCTATGGCCGCATGGGCCGGGCCGAAGACCTGACGGGCATGGCAGTGTTTCTCGCCTCGGACGAGGCAAAATACATCGTTGCACAAACCTACAATGTCGACGGTGGAAATTGGATGAGCTGATGAACCCTGTGGCACACTCAAACCCTCTGATCCAGCTGCGGCAAGACAGGCTTGCAGACCTCCCAGCGACTGTCGGCACCCCTAACTATAAGCGTTCGGAGCTGACGCCGGGCATTGTTCATATCGGTCTTGGAAATTTCCACCGCGCCCACCAGGCGTGGTACATTCATCAGCTCTTGCAGCAGGGCCAAGCCTACGATTGGGGCATTATCGGAGCCGGAGTGCGCAGCTACGACGCTGAGATGCGTGAGAGGCTGTTGGCGCAGGATTGCCTGACCACGTTGATCGAGTTGGATCCACAAGGAATATCCGCAGAGGTCATAGGCCCGATGATCGACTATCTGCCGATTGAGGCAGGTAACGCAGCACTCATCCGCCGGATGGCTGATCCGTCTATCAGAATTGTGTCCCTGACTGTAACCGAGGGCGGCTATTTTCTGGATGCCAACACCGGCGTGTTCAACTTGGATCATGAAGACATAAGGTACGACGCGAAGAACCCGCATGAGCCACGCACAGTTTTCGGTGCGATGGTCGAGTCATACAGGCAAAGACGTGAGAATGGATTGGAACCGTTTACGGCGCTTAGCTGCGACAATCTTCAGGGCAACGGCGCAATACTAAAAACCTGCATTGTTGGTTTGGCACGTCTGGTCGACACGGAGCTGGCGGATTGGATCGCCCAAAAGGGCGCATTCCCGAACTCGATGGTGGATTGCATCGTGCCCGCGACGACCGAGCAGGTCATTTCGCAATGTCGGGCGCTTGGAATCGACGATCGCGCTCCGGTCTCGCATGAGAATTTTCGTCAATGGGTCGTCGAGGATGACTTCTGTGCCGGGCGACCGCCCCTCGAACAGGCTGGGGTCACGATGACACACGATGTTCACGGATATGAAATGATGAAGCTGCGCATCCTGAACGGAGGTCATCAGCTGCTTGCCAATATTGGGGAAATTCTGAACGTACCGACGATTTCAGACTGCATGCAGGATCCGGACATCGTAGCGTTTTTCAAGAAGGTTCAGACAGAAGAGATCTTGCCCTATGTCGAAGCCGTTCCTGGCACCACGCCAACTGAATATCTTGGATTGGTTGAAAAGCGATTTGCAAACAGCACCATCCGCGACACGACACGTCGCGTGGCATTTGACGGGTCTTCACGACATCCCGGGTTCTTGCTGCCTTCGTTGCGCGATGCCATTGCTTCCGGCCGTTCTCTGACTGGTTTGGCACTGGCCGAAGCCTTCTGGTGCCGGATGTGCGCAGGCGTTCGTGAAGATGGCTCGGAGATCGCGCCAAACGACCCCCAATGGGAGCATTTGCAAAACACTGCTCGGGCCTCCAAGGCCGATGCGAAATTGTGGATCGAGCAAAGCCAGTATTATGGTGAGCTAGCTGGCAACACGCGGTTTGCAGAAGCGTTTTCCGCTTGGCTGTCCACAATCTGGCAAGTTGGTTGCCGAGCAGCGGTTACCGACTATGCCACCACATAGGCAAAGCGACACTAATCGTGACACGCAATGGGCGTAAACTTCCCTAACCCTTATTGAGCGGAACCGTAGTTGCACTCAGTTCAATTCGGCCAGAAAAGAGTTGGCCTTTTCCAGATGCTTCTCTTTTGTTTCCAGCGACATCCTATCGCCTGTGCGACACATCATGGCCCAACGCGGATTTTTTGAAAGCGTGTCTCTATGTTTGAAAATGAAGCGCCAATACAAGCCGTCCCAAATCTCGGCCCATTCGCCTTTGCCCCAATGGCTCATCTTCCGAATGTAGTTTGATCCGGAAAAATAAGGCTTGGTCGTGATCAGCCCCCCATCCGCGTTTTGACTCATTGCATAAACATTTGGAACCATGACCCAATCGTAGCTGTCCACGAACATTTCCATGAACCACAGGTAGACGTCGTCTGGCTTGATTTCACACAAGAACATAAACCCGCCGAGTACCATCAGCCTTTCGATGTGGTGACAGTAGCCAGTCTGCAGGATCCGTCTGATCGTATCGTCAATCGGGTCTATCCCTGTTGTGCCGTCATAGAAGGAGGAAGGCATTGGTCGGTTGTGACGCCAATGATTGGTTGTGCGCATACGTACGCCCAAATCTTCATAGGTGGCGCGCATGAACTCTCTCCAACCTATGATCTGACGGATAAACCCCTCTACAGAGTTGAGGGGCGTCTTCTTGCGCTGGGCATGGTTCAGAGTCGCGTCAATGACTTGCCTTGGCGTGATCAAGCCAATGTTCAATGCAGGTGTGAGGACAGCATGCCAAAGCCAGCTTTCGCCCTCAACAATCGCATCCTCAAAGTCACCGAACCGGTCGAAACGCCGTTCCAAAAACTGGTGAAGCCACGCCAGTGCAGCCGCGTGCGAAGTAGGATAATAAAGGGTATCGAGATGTCCGCGCGCGTCGGGAAATTCAGACAGAACATTGTCTTTCGCCGCTTGGTCCACACTGTCGTGCTGCGGCCAGTCGATCCAAGGCAAGCTTTGTAGCAGGGCTTTTGGAACCTTTTTGCGATTGTCTTCGTCGAAACTCCACTGGCCGCCCAATGGCATATCGTTCTCAAGCAAAATGTTCAATCGGCGTCGCTGGCTTTTGTAATATTCCGCCATAAACCAACGTTTTCGGCCGGCAGACCAGGCCTGATTGCTGGCACGTGTGTTCAGAAAGCCGGGCGAAGGAAGGAATTCGATCGCAATTCCTGTTGCTTGCGATGCCTCACTCAAACGCTTTTCCACGACTGAATCTACGGGATCAGCCATCGCGACCCGAGAAATCTGATCCAGAGAAAGCCGCTCGAACAAATGCAGGCACGCTTTGGTCGAGGGCTCATACTTAAAGAGGTCCACATCAAAGCCCTTGATCTCGAGCTCTTGGCGATATCGAGCCATGCTCGCCCTATGGAGCCAGAGCTTCTGCTTGTGCATTTTGGCGGGATACTGCGGGTCTCCGAAGAACAACGGATCTTCGAACAAGATCACCTTTTGCAACGGCAATTCAAATGCGGGGTGTTCTGCAAAAATTTGATTTGGAAGCACAATTGCGGCGTATGTCACGGCGTTTTCCCGGTTTTGTTTACACGGCTAGCGGGTCAGATTCAGGACCTGCATTATGGACGGGATCTTCTTCTTGAAGCCAAAGAACCCTGCTCTGGCGTGTGGCCACGCGTGCGCATCGTAAGGGCGCCAGATACGACGCAGATCAATGCCGGCCTCGTTCAGCTTTGGTACGGCACGGTCCAAGCGCACCCGTGTCGGACCGATAGGACAATAGGCTGTGACAATCGTATCAACTTTATTTGTATGAGCCGCCTTGATCAGGGGCTCGGACCAATCGTCCTTGACTTGTCCAATCTCTCCGAACGGCGAGAGTGCGCTATTCATTGCTTGTTTGACAAAAGCAGACGGCAAGTCACCGACCGGACCCGGCGAACGACCATGTGTAGCCGTTAGGCCGACCACGCTTGCGGGGCGCAACGAGACGGCATCTGCTGCGGACATGTCTTCCTCTGTCACCAGCAGCAGATACGGCTTTGAGAGGGGTTTTTCTGACTGCGGGCGGATTTCGATGCGCGGATGATCTGTTGCTTCAACCAGTGGCTCAGCGACGTTGGCCAAGCCTTGGGGCTGAAACCGTCCATCGGTGTATTTCGCGATATTGTCGGCGCGCGCGAGATAGGTTTTTCCCTTTGTGTGGAGACCCGCCACCCAACGCCAACTCAGGGTATTTGACGCCGGATCGCCGTCGACAAGGTGGCGCATGAAGACATCTGCGCCCAGTTCCCAAGGGAGTCTGAGCGTGAAAATCCAAATGGAGGCCACCCACATCCTTACGTGGTTATGGAGATATCCCGTTGCGCTTAACTCGCGCATCCAGAAATCAAAACACTCGATACCTGTGCGGCCTGACACAGCATCCCGATACGCCGCATTCAACGTTGTATCGGCTTCCAAACGCTCCACTTGCGCTACCAAGTTTCTTTGGTAGCTAAACCAAACACTTGGCCGTTGCTCCAACCAGCCTTTGAAATACGTGCGCCAAAACACTTCGTGAATGAACTTGTCGGCAACCATTTCACCATGTGCGGACAGAACGCGTGAAAGAACCTCTTCCTCAGTTATCAAGCGGTGTCGCAGCCAGGGTGAGAGAGTAGATACATTGCCGCGTCGGTCGGGGCCAAAGTCATAATTTCGGCTTTGCGCATAGTCGCGTCCAGTGCGGGGCACGAATTGCTCCAAACGCCTCAATCCTGCGGCGCGCGTAGATTCGAACCTCAGCTGTGCAAAAGCGTTATCCACCACACGAAATTCCAAAGTCATGCGGCAGCCTTGCAGCGTTTCGAGCAGTATTTGACGTCATCCCAGACCTTCTCCCATTTCTTGCGCCACACGAAGGGACGTTGGCAGACTGGACAGATCTTTTGCGGTAAATCCGCCTTCTTGCGCATTTTCACTTGAGGTCTCCGAACGGTAGGTCAAGTTGAGCCACATTCCGCGGTGTTTTGGCTTTTCTTTTACGAGAGCGTTCAGCCTTTCGGCTTGCGTGTTTGGTGGCGATTGCGTGCGCTCGATCGCGAAATTCCGGCCCGCGCCTCACCGCCCACACTTTTTCTCGCGCAGCCTTTGCCGCCGCCAGATGGTCAAAGACGCGCATTGGGTATTTTCGGCCAAGAACCGCAGCTGCGTTATCCGCATTCCATGGATCATGCAGATGTGCATCCGGTATCTCTGCCAGTTCCGGCACCCACCGACGAATGAATATGCCGTTCGGATCCTGATCCAGGCCTTGTTTGACGGGGTTGTAAATACGGATGGTGTTGATGCCGGTTGTGCCAGATTGCATCTGGACCTGACTCCAATGGATACCGGGCTCATAGTCGGTGAACATCCTGGCCAGATGCAGGCCCGGCGAGCGCCAATGGAGCCACAAATGATAGCTTGCGACTGCCATCACCATTGCCCGCATGCGGAAATTCAACCAACCTGTCGCGCGCAGAGATCGCATGCAGGCGTCCAAGAAAGGATACCCTGTCTCACCTGTTGACCATGCTTGTAGAAGCACCGCATCCGGTTTCTTGGGGCGCAAGCCATCATAGAGCGGGTGAAGGTTTTCGAACTCTATTTGCGGTTCGTCCTCCAACTTTTGAATGAAATGACAATGCCAGTGCAAACGCGCTGAAAAGGATCGCATCGATTTCTGCCATTTCCCTGCGCCCACGGGAAGCGTGCGCCGCGCATTTTCCGTCTGTTGCGCAATTTCGCGAACAGAGATCGCGCCCCACGCAATATAGGGAGACAGCCGCGAACATGCCGTCGCACCACTCAAGGGACTGGACATTGCACGCTGGTAGTCAATGCTCCTGTTGCTCAGAAAGCTGTTCAAAAGCCCCAGCCCCACTTGACGCCCGCCCATTTGCCGACCCGTACATACGGCCCCTGCGAGGCCAAGATCTTTGCTGCTTGGGAGCGCACCAAGCTCAATGGACAAGGGTGCAAGCTGCGGCGCCTTTTCTGTTGGTCGCGACATCTGCGCGTCCCAATGGTTCGCCCAGCCGTCTCGGGATTTCAGTCGGCGGATAACGCCGTGGTTTTGAATCTCATGCCAAGGGACACCTGCGTCACGACACCAAGCCGCGACATCTCGATCCCTGCGATAGGTCCAATCGTTCCCCGTCTCCTCGTGTGACCATAAGGCCTCCAGAAATCCCTGTTTTTTCAGTTCCGTAAGTGTCTCAATCACTGTTCCGATACGAACGACCAGTGGCTGTCCCAACTGAGCAGTTGCCTCACGCAATTCCGCAAGTGTCTCAGAAACAAAGCTCCATTGTCGTTCTGAGGCATCGGGCTGCAGCCAAAACTCGGGTTCAACAACATAGAGCGGCAGCACGGGACCAACCCTGGCCGCATGTGCCAAGGTCGCATGATCCAAAACACGGAGATCTCGCTTGAACCAGACGACTTGCAAATCCGTACACCTCACCCAAGTCATTCATTGAGTGACTACGCGTCATGGAATGCAACGGATCAGAAAAAGTACTGTCTTTGCAGAATGATCGCGACGTCTTTGCCTGCAGGTCGGCGACTGCAGGTAGTGCCCGTTACTGCGCTTTCCCTCGGTTTAGTTGCTGGCAATAAAGCGCAACAAAATTGCTCACTGCCAGACATCGAAGGACGGCTTAGTCCGCGTCCGCAACCTACTCCACAATCTTGCGGTTGTAACGAATGTCAGTTTTGGCGGGTCGCATTGTAGCAATTGAGGTTGTTGGCCCATGGCAGGAAAAGGCCGCACGTGACGGCCTACGGATCAGCCGATTCTCCCCAGTTTTCTTTTTACGCCATTTGGCCGTCAGTTGAGAATATCCGCTATTGCACCGATCAAGTTCAGCACTTCGTTCGTTCGTCGATCTACCTCGTAGACATAGTTTCCGGCCCGCACATAGTAACCGTTTCTTTTCAGACCATATCTGTAGGGATCGTTGATGCGCACATAGCCATCGTAGATGTAATCCCCAGCTCGGTATCGTTTGACTTGTCCGGGGGGGACGCACGGAACTGCTTTTTTGGCCAAGCCCGGTGGACAATGTCCTGCTTTTGATTTCACGAGAACAGGCTGCATAGCATTGTGCGACCCAACAGTCTGTCTCAGATCAAGAGACTGGATGTCAAAACTCGCACTCGCAACCGACCCGGTTTGCATTACGAACACCGTCGCTGTGATTGCTAGAGCCGTTTTCATCCTTTTGCCTCCTTTAACTGCGTCTTCCATTTATGATCCCCGTCGGGATTTGGCCAATGCAATAGGCGGAGACTGGCTTACCGCTGAAGTCTCCCACTATGACGCGATGGTTCGTTGGCACGACAGCCTCAGCTAACGACCTTTCAAACCGCAAAGTTGGAATGGGGTAATTGAAGGAGCGCACGGCCGGACAATTCGTTTGTTCTTATTTCGTAAACAACATTAACCGAACGTGAACAGTGTATTCGCAGTGGGTTCAAACAACTTTAGGCATACTGACTAAGTTGGATCGAACGAGACGTACATCGTTTGACGAAAACAAGGGGAACAAAATGGTCAAGCCTGCCTTTATGACTGAAGATCGCAGCACTGAAATTGCGATGAGGACCTCTAGCGAATCTGCTGAAGAGCGCCTGCAAACCACAATGAATTCGAGCAATAGCCGCTTCCCTCCTATTGAAAACGCACTGACAGAGATCATAAAAAACAAGCGGCTATCCGAGGCTCACCAGAACGTCTGAAGACAAATCAGCTGACCCCCCCGACAATTCTCGATTATCGTCCTAAACATGGGAATTGTAACACAAATCCCGCCCCAAATTGGGGCGGGATTTTCTTGTTGCGCATCGCAATCATCAAGAGTTTGCGCCTAGCAGGCCGACTAGGTCGACCTGCCAAATTGGTATCCGAAAGGCTCGCCGGCGCTACAGCCTTCAGTTCATCCTGAAGTGGAAGCGGGCGATGGCCAGTAAGCCTCAGGTCACAGTCCCAGCAGCGCTTTGACCTGTTCCTCAACCGCATCGGTGACAGGCTTGTTGGCAGCGGCTTCCAGGGCCTCACGTTCAGCCAGATCTTGCTCTTCAACAAGTTCTGTCAGCTCTTCCACCTCTTCAACGGCTTCATTGTATTCAATGGCTGCCTGTCTCTCGTCATTCAAAGTCTGAGCTTCATCGATCGAAGCGTCCAATTCAACTTGGGCCTCTTCTAGCTGTGCTTCGATATCCGGGTCGCTACCGCCCGCGTCCTCCAAAGCCTGTTCAAGCTCTGCGACTGTGTCCCGATTGGTTTGAACCTCACCCAATGCGACTTCCAAGTCATCCTCGATTTCTTGAACTGTACGATCTGGCTCTTCCAGTCCCTCGAGAAACTCCAACTGTTCTTCCAGTTCCTCACGCAAGGGTTCTCCGGCCAGCACAGTGTCGCGGTACGTGGCAATTCTGCCAACCCGTGAATTGGGCGCAGCATTGGCGAGGGCCGTTGGACTTGCATTGGCCGCGTTCAGGGCACCCAACTCGGACGGATGTGCACCAAGCAGCGCAGCCATACGATTACCTTTGGTGCGGGAAACAGGGCGCTTGGACTCTTCTACAGTGACAGTCTGACGAACCGTTCTTTGCACCTTGGCCTTTTGCGTTCGAACGGTTGTCGTTTGGCGGGTTTTGCCATTCCCGTTGAACAGATCTTTCAGAGAGAACCCTCCGCCTTTTTTCGTACCTGACCGAGCAGACTGAGACTTTGTTTTCCCTTGTCCGAATATCCCGACTCTGGTGCCGCCACGGCTTTTGTCGGCCCCGTTGCCACGGCTACCATTTCCAGCCGAGCTGTTGTCTCCGCGATCTCCCTGAGCGCCGTTGCCATTCCCGCCGCCGTTTCCATTGCCTCCGCCATTGCCGCCGCTGTTGCCGTTTCCGCCGCCATTGCCGTTGCCGCCGCCGTTACCACCACCGTTTCCACCGCCATTGCCGCCACCATTACCGTTGCCTGGTTTGGCATAAGCAAAATCAGGAGCTGCGACGGTGGCTACAATGGCCGTGGACCCCAACAAGGCAATCGCGATCGTCGAAGCTTTTAGCAGTCCGCACTTGGTGGTTTTCATTTTCAATCTCCTCAAAACCTTCAGCAACGGCAATCAGCGTGCTGAGGTTGACCACAGTGTTTCGGCAGTATGACTCGCAGCCGAATCAAAGCCCTTGCCACTGATTTAACTTGAGGTCGCTTGAACGCAGGGCTAACTGCTTGTTCATCATCGGTTCATGTCTGGCCTAGTAGTCTTCGATGAAGGTGTTTGAGGGTGTTATGCAGGCCAAAGCGTTTTTTCTGGTTGCAGCTTTGCTAACCGCCTTGTCCGGGGGACAAGCGGCGGCAGATGCACGCGAACTCAAACAGTCTGAACTGCGTATGGCAACGTTGTCAGGCAGTGCAATACGGCTGAACCGTGTCATCAAAGGCGTGAAGAAAGCATACGGCGGAACCCCTGTTGATGCGCGCGCATTCAAAACAGACAAGATCTACTATCGTATTCTGGTCAAAAAGCCGGGCGGAAAGATCGTAAGCGTGATCGTGAACGCCGAAACCGGCACAGTCGTCTCGAACCGCTCAAGTACCGGGCGCGAGATTTCCGAAGCCGCACGCAATTCGACCAAATCCCAAAGCAACAACGGTCAGAGCGCCTCTGCCACCCGTGGGAACAGTGCGGGCCGAAGCAATGCTGGCGGCAACGGCAACGGCGGTGGAAATGGAAACGGCAATGGCGGTGGCAACGGCGGCGGCAATGGCGGTGGCAACGGCGGCGGCAATGGCGGTGGCAACGGCGGCGGCAATGGCGGTGGCAACGGCGGCGGCAATGGCGGTGGAAAAAATTAGAGTTAAGATCGCGCTGATTTAGCTGTAGTCTCTGGATATGCGAATACTCCTTGCTGAAGACGAACCCCAGCTTTGTGAGCAAGTCAAAAAGCTATTGGGTGCGGAAGGTCGCGTGGTCGACGTGGCCCACAATGGTACAGATGCCCTGCATTTGGGGTCGACTGAACCGTACGACATGATCATCCTCGACATCGGCCTGCCTGAGCGTGACGGCATTTCGGTCCTGCGCGAATGGCGCAGCGCGGGTGTCAAAACCCCGGTCTTGATCCTGACGGCCAGAGATGGCTGGAGCGAACGCGTCGACGGTCTGGATGCTGGCGCGGATGACTATATGACCAAACCGTTTCACATGCCTGAATTGGCGGCGCGGGTACGGGCCATCTTGCGACGTCAGAGCGGTCAGTTGAACCCCGTGATAGAAATGGGAGAGGTTTCTCTGGATACGCGGAATGGTCGGGTCACCGTTGGGGGCATACCTGTCGATTTGACCGCGCAGGAGATCGCTGTTCTGACCTATCTGGCGCACAACATCGGTCGCATGGTGTCGCGTACTGAGTTGTCTGAACACATCTACGAATATGACGGCGACCGAGATTCCAACACGATTGCAGTATTTGTGACCCGCCTGCGCAAGAAACTGGGCTCCGATTTGATCACAACCGTCCGGGGTCGCGGCTATATGATTGACTCCGCCTAATGCTCTCGTTGCGCCAACGGGCATTACTCGGAGGTATCGCTTCGGGAGCGCTGTCCGTAGGGGTCGGTACGCTGATGGTGTTTTCCTACATCAATACGCGCGTTCTGGAGCAGTTCGACGCAACGCTACAAGACCGGCACACGCAGGTTGTTGTTGGCCTCAGCGCCACCACGGATGACCCTGAAACCCTGCGGCAGTTGGTATTCGACCCGGCCTATAGCACGCCATATTCGGGGCGGTATTGGCAAGTAACGGACAGTACCGGCGCCATCTATACATCCGCTTCACTCTTCGATGAAACGATCGCCGAGCCTCCGCGCGGAAATGACGAAACAATCATTTGGAACACCTCCGGTCCAGATAGCGAAGCCATTCGTAGCGTCTATCAAAAGATCACATTCGAAGATGGAACGGAGTGGGGCGTAACTGTCGCCGAAAGCAGGAGCGAACTGATCAACGAACGCAGCGCTGCACAAAGATACCTGCTCCCGGTTTTCGGATTAGTTGGGTTGATCGGAGTGGCAAGCTCTCTTTTGTTGATGTCCGCCATTGTTGGCCCGCTCCGGAAATTGCGCGCCGATGTCGCTCATCGTTGGGATCGAGGCGATGAGTTGGCTCCCGAAGACTACCCGGAGGAGGTTTCTCCCCTGGTGGAAGATCTCAACAAACTTCTGCATCGAAACCGCGAGATTGTCTCAGGTTCGCGAAGGCAAGCAGCGGATCTGGCACATGCCCTCAAGACACCGACGGCCATCTTGCGAAACGAATTGGCAGAACTCGCAGACGCCGGCGCACATACGGAACCTGCGGAAGAAGCCCTAACCCGAATTGACGCCCAGCTTAGCCGTTCACTTGCGCGCATGCGCGCATCAAACACCGGAGAGTTAACGCATTCCAGGACAGATCTTTCGAATTCGGTGGAACGACTGTCCCGGTTGTTCTCGGTGATGGCCGAACGCGAGGGGAAGACGCTTGTTTCGAATTGCGAGACTGGTCTTCACGTTCGCATGGACCCCCAAGACATCGAGGAAGTGATCGGAAACCTCCTCGACAATGCCCTCAAGTGGAGCCGGACGACATTCCAAATCACCGCGAGGCGAACGGAAAGAGGCATCGAACTTCGCGTCGAGGACGACGGCCCCGGAATCCCAGAGGAGGCCCGGCTTGAGGTCCTGCGTTCCGGCGGTCGACTCGATACCTCTGTAAAAGGAACAGGGTTGGGGCTGCCGATTTCCGTTGATTTATTGGCCGCCTACGGTGGAACGCTGGAACTTGGAATATCGAAGCGCCTGGGGGGCTTGGCCTGTGAGGTGAACATTGGGCGCGAGACATATAGCCAATAGATGAGCAAAGTGGCGACAGTGTCCTACCGCGTCGCCGCACGGCGCCAAGACGGGCGTGGACAGCGTGTTGACATGATGCGGTACTAAAGGCCCGAAACCTCCCTTCGCCTAAATGATCCGCCGCGCAGAAAACCTGCGCGACGAATGCTTCGTTTAATCGACGACCTCGCTGTAGTCCCCGCGGACTTGAACCATCACTGATACGTCACCAGAGTCTCGGTTGCGCCAGAACCAACCATGTTCACCGGCAAAGGCCGCTTCGATGGTGCCTTCGGCACCGGTCGATCCACGCCCCTTTTCATAGGTGATCGACTGACCGCCACCGTGACCATGCAGGTCGAAGTTCACCCGACCGCCTGTAACGACCATACGGTACTCAACCGTCGCGCCTTCTTCCATGACCAGCTTCCATTCAGTCGACTCTCCGGGCGTCAGTATAAAGCTGGTTTCATCCTGCCAGACCTCGGCCTCTTGCGCATGAGCCGACCCAACAAAGAGGCCAAGGACGTCGTTCAGCAAGCTCGACTGATCCTGGCTTTCGAGTTTGCGGTCTGCTTCGGCCTCGTCTGCAAGTTGCGATTTAATCTCGCCCATCTCTTGCAGCCCGAGCACGCGGCCAACGCCGGTCGGGTCGATCCCGTATTCGGCTGGCAGAACCACCGTGACAAGGATCGCGACGGCAGACGCACCTGCAATGACGGTCGAGCGGATAAGCTGAGCCGAGCTTGGCAGTTCTTCAAGACTTGGTCTTTCTGTGTTGAACATTTTCTGAACTCCGTTACGCGGCAACAAAATAGCCGGTCATCTGATAGCCCATCAGAATGAACCCGAGGGTCATCATGATGACGTTTACGCTGTAAGCTTGCTGGAAGAAGTAAGGGCTTTTGCGCCAGAACCCCATAACGATAAGGATGATCGCAAGGGCCGTAAGCTGGCCAAGTTCCACACCCACGTTGAACGCCAACAGATTGGCAAGAAGCCCTTCCGGAGCGATATCGTAGTCGAGGATTTTGGTCGCCAGACCCATGCCGTGGAACAGGCCAAAGATAAGCGTCGCGACTTTGGTATTCGGCTGAAACCCCAACCAGCGCTGGAACGCACCAAGATTGTCGAGCGCCTTGTAGACAACCGAAAGGCCGATAATGGCGTCGACGATATATGCGTTTACGCCCCAGCCGAACCAAACGCCCAACAGCATTGTTGTCGAGTGACCGATCGCAAAGAGGCTGACATAGATGCCGACATCTTTGGCTCGGTAGAGAAAGAACACAACGCCAAGCAGGAATAGGATGTGATCGTAGCCTGTGACCATGTGTTTGGCGCCAAGATACATGAAGGGAATGATGTTCACGCCCCAAATTTCCTGGATATAGCCCGCATCGCCTTCCGTGACGTTATGAGCCAGTACCTGAGACGTACTCAGTGCCAGATTGGTTATAATGAGGGCCAGCAGGAGCGTCGCGCGCCTGTCCAGACCCCGTGAGATTAGATTCATGGATGTTCTCCGTTGTTATGTGATGTCGAAAACCCCGAATGGGGCGACGTCACACGCGCGGAGGTCGGTCTATACCGTAGTTCTTGGTTGGGCCGTCCGGCGCTCGGTCGAACGCCCTGTCATCAGAAAGCGAGGCTAGTGACAGCGCATTTTCCGGTTCCGGTATGACCATTTGGCTGTGGTCGTGATCTGCACCATCATGACTGTGCCCGTGCATCGCCCACAACAAATCTTCTTCAAAGCCATGGGTATGCCCGTGCTCTGCAATGATCTGCAAATGCTCCTGCACGGTTTCAATCACTGTCGGAGCATGGCCCACGTTTGGCTGAAGCGACCAAAAGATCAAAGACAGGCAGAGTAAAGCTGCCATCGCATTCTGCGTATATCTTTGAACTGCTCTCACGTTGTCAGTGCCTCTGCGGCCTTTCTATATCCCCCCCAGAGGTTATCTCGGCTTATATGTCAAAACCACCAAAAGTCGCAAGCCATCCAGCACGATCAGCGCGGCAGAAACGTGCCTAAGAGCCTCTGCGGTCCGTTTGGCGCCCAGGGTCGGTTGGCAGTCGCTCTATTGAGCGAACAAAAAACCCTCCAACGAAGTAACAGCAACGCCTTCAAGGATGACGCGGTTGCCATCCGCTTCACAAGCAATGACTCCGCCTCGCGCAGAAAGCTGACGAGCCAACAAATGTTTTTTCTCCAGTCTCCGAGACCAGTATGGCGTCAAACAGCAATGTGAAACGCCTGATACGGAATCTTCTGGCACACCATTTGCCGGGGCAAAGAACCGTGAAACGAAATCAAATTCCCCTGTCCCTTGCGCCGATATGATCACTGCGGGCAATGGTAGTTTTGCCAGAGCAGCAAATTCCGGAGCACAGCTCAGAATATCATTTTCGCTCTCAAAAACAGCCAGATAGTGCTTTGCAGCCAATAAAGCTGAAGGCTTCTTCCCCAGTGCTTCGATCAGACCCGTGGGGGCATCGACCACCTCTGGCACAAGTGCGGGCATATCCAGACGCAATCCGTTTTCCCCACGTCGAACGGTCATCCGGGCGGACTTGGAATGGAAGGTGACCACCTCCAACCGGACCTCGAGATTGGAAAACACGATGTGAGCGGCCGCTAGGGTCGCGTGCCCGATCATATCCACCTCGCGCGTTGGGGTGAACCAACGTATGTCGAATTCGGCATGCCCTGCGCGATTGCGCGCAATTGCGCGAGGAACAAAAAACACCGTTTCAGATTGGTTCAGCTCACTCGCGATGGATTGCATGACCTGTACAGGCAGCCATTGATGCAGTGGGCAAACGCCAGCAGGGTTTCCGCTAAGCGTACGGTCGGAAAAAGCATCGACAATAAAGGTTCGAAGTTTCATCCTTAGCCGTCTACATTCGGGCGCGGGATTGTGAACGCCCCGTCGTTTTCAATGGCAAAGGCGGCACGAAGAACTGTGCTTTCTTCGAAATACCTGCCAACCAGCTGCAACCCTATCGGCAATCCTTCCGAGTGCATTGCACAGGGCATCGTCAGCGCAGGATGGCCGGACATGTTGAAGAAGGTGGTAAAGCGCGTGATGGCATTGCCAACTGCTTCTTCCACACCGTCACGGGTTGTCTTCACAGTTCCCAGCTTTTGCGCAATTTCCGGCGTCGCCGGCGTCAGGATCAGGTCGACCTCATCAAACAACGCGTTGGTCTCTTGCCGATAGAGTTCTACGAAGCGCTTGGCCCGAATGTAGTGTTCCGCCAGGAGCGTCTGTCCCAGCGCCAATCCGGCGCGAAAGTCCTGCCCATAAAGCTCACCCCGGTCTTGCAAATAGGCCGAATGCGCGCTCAGAGCTTCCGGCATCTGAACGGCGAGAGACACGGCGCGGCTATATTCGAGATCCGGAAAGGTCACGGGGACCAAGGCCGCGCCCTTCGCAGTCACAAAGCGTTTGACATCTTCCAATGCTGTCAAGATTTCCGGATCAGTTCGCTCGAAATAGAAATTTGTGGGAATGCCGATGCGCGACCCAGAGATATCGCCATCGAGCGCTGCGGCATAGTCTTCGACCGCTAGGTTTTGCGAACCCGGATCGCGTGGATCGTAGCCCGCAATGATCCCGAGTAAATCAGCGCAATCTGTGACGTCCCGAGTCATGATGCCCACATGGTCTAACGTCCAGCAATACGGCACCACACCCGTCGTCGGCACTCGGCCAATGGTTGGCTTCAGTCCGACTAGCCCGTTCAGCGCTGCTGGAGCACGCACCGATCCGCCAGTGTCCGTACCTAGGCTGGCAGGGACCAAGCCGAAGGCCACAGCTGCCGCTGATCCGCTGGATGATCCTCCGGCCAGTCGGCTTGGGTCATAGGCGTTCACGCAAGTTCCATAGACCTCATTCTCGCCGGTTGCGCCGTAAGCAAACTCATGAAGATTGGTCTTGCCCAGGCTCAGCGCGTTTGCCTCTCGCGTACGGGCGATGACAAAGGCGTCCTCCGATGCAATTCTGTCATGAAACACGCGCGATCCCGCTGATGTCAGAACACCTTCGATGTCGAAAAGATCTTTGGATGCGTATGGAATACCCGCAAAACGCGACCGCTCCAGATCGTCGCGCGTGAGGGTTTCGGCCACCTGGCGCGCAGATTTATCTGTCACGGTGATAAAGGCTTTGGATCGGTCATTGTGCCTTGCAATCCGCTCGGCAAAAACCGCGACGAGTTCAGTTGGCGTTATGTCACCGGCATCGAGCCTGGATTTCAGACCGCGGACAGTGTCAAATGCTATTTCATTTGTCATCTGTCTATCGCTTCTGAACAG
The DNA here is from genome assembly GCF_056537565.1 of Ruegeria sp. C8. Taxonomy (NCBI): domain Bacteria; kingdom Pseudomonadati; phylum Pseudomonadota; class Alphaproteobacteria; order Rhodobacterales; family Roseobacteraceae; genus Ruegeria; species Ruegeria sp. C8. The sequence goes on along the minus strand of NZ_JBQFRV010000005.1, from coordinate 69,612 downwards.
TCAGGGCCGGAGGTATTGTGCCAAGGTCGATCTTGCGAAGGACCTCCAACTCGTCCAGCAACTCCTGAAATCCGGTAATGATGCCCAGTTTCGGGTCTACAAGTTCGTCTATTTCCGCATCGCTCCAGTCGTGTGAGGCCATCTGGTTGCAGATACCTTTCAGAGTCTCTTTTTTCAGTTTTTGCATGTTACCCATCCACGCAGGTTCCGATGAATCCTCCGGCGCGCCAAGACGCGCGCCGCACTCGTGCGTCACAGTTGCGATAGTTCAACCATTTAGCAATCTGCTGCCCTGACCGATACCACCGTCTGTAGGCCTATTTACTAAGCAGGATCTCACGCGGAAAGTTGGTGATGTAGTCAAACCCGGTTTCCGTCACGACCACCGAGTCACCAATCCGACCTGCAGTGACACCATCGACCGAAATGCCGCCGTCGACCGCAAAGGTCATGCCCGGCTGCAGAACTGTCTTGTCTCCGGCTTTGAGCTCCGGCGCTTCCAGATATGCAACACCGATGGATCGACCGGTACGGTAGCCGGTTTCAAAACCACGCTCTTGATAGACTTCGTTGGCGGCTGCAGCGACGTCTTCGGCCAGAACGCCCGGGCGGATCGCGTGGATCGCGGCTTGCTGTGCGTCAATCGCAGCCTGCTGCACCTCGCGGTCCAGGTCTTTCACTTCACCGATGTGGAACATACGGTCAAAGCCCAGCTTGTACTGTTTGAACTGCGCCATGTTGCAGAAGCAGAAATAGACGGGATCAAACTTTTCATATGCTTTCACACCGGCACGACCATGCACCATCGAGGTATTCTTGCCGCTTTGAACAATCTGCAGGTTGTGGATCATAGGGGAGACGAAGCTGTCCCAACCTTTGTCAGTCAAGAAAGTGGCCGCCTTGCGCGAACCTGCATCAATTACCGCCAGCGCGCTCTCGTATTCCTGTGCGCCTTCTTTCAAGGAATTGTGCGCCGCAAGCATCATCGCACCAGCGATCTCTCCAGCCTGTTTCATCACTTCTATTTCGAAAGGTGACTTGATGGTCCGCATCGCGCCCAATACCGGAGAGATATCCTTGAGAGGAACACCCGGATAAGTCTCGTCCAGATGATTGCGGACAATTGCAGGGATCGAACCCTTTTCAACCCAGATCTCGGATGGGCTCTCGCCCAAAGCACCGGCCAGCGCGCGGCCCCATGTGCGTTGTCCGATATCTTCCCAGGTGCGCACGTCTTCGACCCATGTCATCGCACCGACCATCTCCGACTCCATCAGCGGTGTGATGACGACAGGCGAGTCATCCGCGTCCACCACCAACATCGTTGGGCGCCCGAACTCGATCCCCAGGTAACCCCAGAAACCTGCCAGATAGGCCATTGAGCTTTCATCCGTAAACACTGCCTTTTGAATGCCTGCATCCTTCATGCGGCTCTGAAGCTCAGTCGTTCTTTGTTTTGCGTGTTCAAGCATGTGCCTTTTTCCTTCGAGAAAAGCCAACGGCATGACACCAAAACCGATGGCAGGGTTGAACTTCAGGCCGTCCTGTCATTGTCGCATGGGCGGCCATTTCGATTTTCAATTTCAACGCCGCCCGCCTTCCACGCGGGCGGCGTTTTCGCGCCTCAGTTTAGGAGACCCGGCAAGAAAAGAGCGACCGGCGGCACGAAGGTAACAACGAAGACCATTGGCAGGTGACCCAACAGCAGGAACTTCAAGGTCGGGCCGACATAGGTTGACAGGGGTTGTCGTGTGACGCCCCCGGCCATGTAAAGCAGCGGTGCACAGGGCGGAGAGATGTTGCCCAATCCCAGGTTTGTACCGACAATGGCAGCGAAATGGATCGGATCCAAACCAATCTTCTGCGTTACCGGCAGCAGGATAATCGCAGCCAGAACTCCACCCGAAACGTCGTCGATGATCATGCCCATGATCAGCAACAGCAGATTGATCAACAACAGGATGACAATCTTGTTTTCCGATATGGTCAGCAACAGATCGGCAAACTGTGTCGGCACCTTGGCCAAAACCATACCGCGGCTCATGACGAACAGGAAAAACAGAACCATCAGGATCGCGCCAGTCAGACGTGCGGCTTCGACTGTTGAGGCAAACAGTTTGTCGAACGGCAGCGTACGGTAGATCAACAGACCAACGGCCAGAGTATAAACCAGCGCCATCGACCCTGCTTCGGTCGGAGTGGCGATGCCGCTGTAGATGCCACCCAAAATGATCACAGGCATGATAATCGCAAGGCTCGCACGTTTACCGGTTTGGCCGATTTCCTTCACGGTGCCGGAAAAAGAAAGTTTCTCTGAAACTGTGATCGTCGTATTGTTGCGCGGAAACCAGAAGTTCAACGCGCAATAGGTCGCGGCAAGCAGGATCCCGGGGCCCATGGTTGCAAGAAAACACTTGGCCACTGACTCGCGGATCGCAATCGCGAAGACAATCATTGGAATGCTGGGTGGGATCATCAGCGCAAGAACAGAAGAAACAGCCACTAGCGCAGTTGCATGGCCCGGCGGATACCCTTCCTTGATCATGCGCGGGACCATGATTTTCCCGATGGCCGCAATCGCAGCAGAGGCCGATCCCGAAATCGCGCCAAACAACGCACAAGTCACAACAGTAACTGCGCCAAGCCCGCCCTTGGTGCGTCCGACGAAGGAATTAACGAAATCCAGGAGTCGCTCGGATATCCCCGAAGCGCCCATCAGGGTGCCCGACAGGATAAACAGCGGAATGGCAAGAAGCGAGAAGGCACTGACCTGCGAATAGCCGAACCCGGCATGAAACGAGATGTCTGTGCCCTGTAAAGTGCCAAAGACAAGCGCACCGATGCCGAAGGCAAAGCCGACGGGTACTTCGATCAGCAGCAGGACAATGACGATTGCGATAGCAACGAAGAACAGCGTCATGTCATTCTCCTCCCTTGCCAGTGTTCAGGGCGCGGGCTTCGAGAAAGATCTGAAGCAGCATGTAGAAACCCATCAGCACGAAGCCGAAGACCATACTGAAATCCCACATGTACTTTGGAAATTTCATATACGAGCTTTTACGGTTCAGGTTGATGTTGAACTGCGCAAAGTCCCACGCGTATTTGGCGAAAACGACTAGTGCGACCAGGCAGAGGATCGACCCGAACAAACGGAAGGCAAGCAATGTCTTTCGATTCCGAAAGATCAGCGACATTACACCACCTTCGATGTGGTCACGCTCGCGGGAGCAATACGCCATTCCGATGAAGTAGATCCACAAGGCCATCATCGGTGCCAGCTCTTCGATACCGAGAAACGGAGACGAAATGACATATCGCATGAACACCTGCGCGGCCATGACCAGGCCAAGGGCAAGCATTGCGACAAACATGATGACTCGCATCAGCCACGCAACTTGGGATTCCAGCGAGTACAGGCCATCCAGGCCGCGATAGACAGGCAGTTCGCGATCCTCTGCCGCAGGCACCGGTATGATCGGCGATGGCACCAGGACATCGTCCAGACTGTCCGTATGCAAGATATCCTTCGTCATTTTCCCTCCCATCCCCAAAAGGAAACACGCGCAAAGCGGGCTTTGCGCGTGTTCGTAAGTGGCGCTATTCCACGCCGGCCGCCTGCTTGATGGCACCCATCACTTCTGTGCCGATGATCTCCTCCATGTAGGGGTATTCGACGGCGACAACCTTTGAGCGGTAGGCATCCAGCTGCTCGGGGGTCAGTTCAACGACTTCAATCCCGGCCGCTTCGATCTGCTCGAACCACTTGGGGCTTTCGGACTCGGCGTTTTCCCACGCCCAAGTAACAGCCTCGTTGGCCGCCTCTTTCACCCAGCCTTGCTGCTCCGCTGTCAGGCCATCAAACCAGGCTTTGTTTGCAGTCCAGAAGGTGTGTTCAAAGTTCTCGCGCGTGAAGACGTACGCGCTCAACACGTCCTTGAACAACAGAACTTCGGATGGCGGCGAGTAAGCCCGACCGTCAATGGCGCCGGTCTGCAATGCTGTATGCACCTCGGAGAATGCCATCGGAACGGCCGAAAAGCCGGTTGCTTTGTACCGCTCGATCGCCATGGGCATACCCGGAACGCGCATCTTGAAACCTTCTGCATCGGCCGGGAAGTTTACGGGAACGTCAACGCCTTTGCGCACAACGAAACCCGTGAAGTCCGTTGGAATCGTACCCAGCAACTCCATGCCCAGGTCGTTCATGATGCCGTTGTAGACTTCGTTCATCGTCGAACCGGGACCGTAGACTTCCTTGCCCGACTCCCAGTCGTTTGCGACATAGCCCAGAACGGACACGTCCCAGCGCGGATCAAGTTCGGAATGGTTCCACGACATTGTCATCTGAACAGCGCCTTGAGCGACCTGCTCAACGATCGATGTCCAATCGCCTAGATCACCACCGGGGTGATAAGAAACCGACATGGTTCCACCAGAAAGCTCGTCCAGCCGTTCGATGAACTGTTCGGATACTTTGTGGAAGATGTGTTCCTGATCCATGACGTGGCCCAGAATGATGTCCTGAGCCGATACACTGGACGCGGCGAACCCGGCAAAGCCGAGCGCGACAGCCCCAGTTTTCAGAAATTTTGACACCTGCATTTGCGAAGGTACCTCCCTTTGATCGAATCTCGGCCTGTGTTTGAGGAACCCCAATCAGGCTGGCGGGACAGTTGTCCTGTATACAGCTTAATGTCAATGATCAATTTTACTCACTATTTTCACGACAAAATGATTAAGGTGCATGCAGGCTATGAGAATTGATCCAGGATCCATGTTCGATGAGGGCCGCCACAAACGGGCAAAAATGGGTTTCGTCCTACTCGCGACCGAGCAGACAATCGAAGACGATATGATGAAACTGATGCCAGAAGGCGTCGGCGCACATTTCACCCGAGTGGCCATTCCAGACAGCATCACAGTTGACAGTCTGACCGCAGTCGGGGCTGACCTGGCACGCGCTGCGTCAACCCTGTTGCCAGATGGTAGTCTGGATGTGATCAGCTATGCCTGCACGTCCGGCAGTTTGGTCCTAGGAGAAGAAAACGTATTTCGCGAACTGCGCAAAGGCGCACCCAACGCGATCGCGACCTCTTTGATCACCTCCGCCATTCGCGCTCTCAAAACACTTGCGGCAGAAAAGATAGCGGTGTGCACACCCTATTTGGAAGAAGTGAATCTGAGAGAAAAACAATATCTTGAAAATCAAGGGTTCCATGTCACTGATATACTCGGCCTGAATCTGGAAAAAGACAGCGACATGATCCGTGTGCGCCCGGACGTGATCGAACAGTTGGCCCATTCGGTCGATTCTCGGACGGCCGATGCCGTGTTTATTAGCTGCAGTGCGTTGCGGTCACTCGAAGTCATTGAACGACTCGAAGACGCCCTGAACAAACCCGTAGTTTGTTCCAATCAAGCCATGGCCTGGGATGTCTTGCGTAAAGCGGGTGTTGATGACCAAATTACTGGGTACGGTCGGTTGTTGAGAGACTACTGATTGGTAGTCTAAGACAGCAAAGAGCACCCAGAGGGATCAGAAACGTGACTATCGCAGATTCAGGAATTGCGACGCCCTCAAAGGCAACCGTAGACGAGATCCAAGAACAAATCTTGGAGCGCATCTGCTTCGCGCACTACCCTCCGGGCACTCAACTGAAAGAGGCTGCGCTTGCCACAGAATTCGGTGTCAGCAGAACCCCCGTCAGAGATGCCATCGCGCGCATCGGGCATCTTGGATTAGTAGAGACGCGCAATGGTGTCGGCACCGTTGTCATCGAGCTTTCAGCAGAACGTGTCCGCCATCTTTACGAAATGAGGATGGAGCTTGCACAGTTGATCGGAACCTTGTCGCCGATCACTGTCACAAAATTTCACCGCGAAGAAGCGCGTTCGATCCATGAAAAAGCCGTCGCGTTGCGCGAGCAGCTGGACTCTCAGGAATACGTAAAACTGAACCAACGACTACAGACCCTGATCACATCTCTGATCGGAAACCACTCTCTGCGCGAATTCTGGAACCAGGCATATTTCCAGTCGTCCAGCGTCTGGCATCGTATGGAACAGATTGTTGGCATAATTGCCTACGACTCATTGGTGCGAGAGACCTCTGATTTGGCCAACGCACTGGAGCGTGAAGACATCGCCGCTGTCGGATTTCTGCAGAGAGTCTACATCGGATATGCTTTTCAACTGATTGAGACACATCTTTTGAAGCGACAAGAAGAACGTGAGTTTTGAGTCGATTGCTCAATGCTCGTTGGAATTTTCTTAGAATTTCAGAAAAATTGGTTTCGGCAGATCACCTGGCCTTTCCCATTGGCACAACCGCATTCTGGTTAGATTTCGAACCATTAGGAGCAAACGCTTCTGTTCGCCTAGAATTAAACCTTGGACATCAACGTAAACAAGAACTTCACAGCCCGGGTGTTTTGTGAAGCGACTTTCAGTAGAGTTGCACGCTACCCAACGCTTCTCGACAGACCCTCAGAAAGCGGCGTTTATCATACGCACGCAGAATGATTGTGACGCCCCCTATTCGGCCATTGCAACTTCTCGCGGCATGTCAGCTCAGAGCCTCAGCGCAATTTCTATCACTCTGACTACCTTGCAAAAAAGGTTGCAGCCAAAGCTTCTAATGACGACACCCAATCCTCGGTTGCGCACTGACCCCTACAACTAGCGTTGTTTTCATTGACACATTGCCTTGCATGCGATCCGCTGAGCTACGTCATCTGTTTTAACGCAAGGATTGGAAGTCATGCCAGAATCGCTCAATCTGCATAAATTTGAAAACCTAAGTCCTTTCCAAATCAAAGACGAACTTATCAAGTTGGCGCAAAAAGAGGCGCGGCAGATGGCTTTGCCATATCTAAATGCCGGTCGAGGGAACCCAAACTGGATCGCCACCAAAGCGCGTGAGGCATTTTTCCTTTTGGGGCAGTTCGCCATGACAGAAGCTCAGCGCCATCGGAATGAGCCGGAGGTCGGTCTGGCTGGGATGCCGCAAGGGCCAGGATGCTATGACCGGTTAAAAAAGTATTGCGCCAAATCGGTTGAAGAAAACGGCCCTCCTGGTGCAGATACTTTGGTGGCGGTCGTTGATTTTGCGATTGAGAAATTTGGGTTTACGCCAGACGATTTCGTGCTCGAGTTGACCGATGGTATCGTCGGCGACCATTACCCAATGCCCGACCGTTGCATGGAACACAACGAAGCGATCGTCCACGAATACGTTATGTGGGCGATGTGCGCGGGGCACCGACCGGATGCAAAGTTTGATATCTATGCAGTTGAGGGCGGAACCGCAGCGATGTGTTACATCTTCAAAGCGCTCAAGAACCAGAGATTGCTGAATGCCGGTGACACGATTGCGTTGGGTACACCGATTTTCACGCCCTATCTGGAAATGCCGGTCCTTGAAGACTACGGGCTGAACACAGTGGATGTATCTTCGAAAGAAGAGGACCACTTCCAACTCAACGACGAAGATTTCGAAATTCTGTCCGACCCAAAAGTCAAAGCACTCTTTCTGGTCAACCCGGGCAACCCGTCTTCAGTCGCTATCAGCCCCGAAGTCTCGGCTCGGCTTGTTGAGTTCGTAAAGACCCGCCGCCCGGACCTGATCATTTTGACTGACGATGTTTATGGGACCTTCGTTCCAAACTTTCAGTCTATCTTGGGGCATCTACCTGAGAACACTATCGGGGTTTATTCCTACTCCAAGTATTTTGGTTGCACAGGGTGGCGTTTAGGCGCGATTTTGGTGGCTGAGAATAACATCTTCGACAAGATGATAGCGGATGCTCCCGATGAAACCAAAGCCGTCGTCAACGCACGCTACGAAACGCTGACGCCTGACCCATCCTCGTTCAAGTTCATCGACCGGATCGTCGCCGACAGCCGCGATGTTGCGCTGAACCACACTGCTGGCCTATCGCTGCCACAACAAGTGATGATGACTTTGTTTTCGTTGGTCGAGCTTATGGACGACGAGAAGGCCTATCAGAAATTCTGCTGGGGTATTCTGAAGCATCGCTTTGACGAGTTGGTCGATGGAATGGGCATCGAAGTTCCGGATAATCCGCTGTTCGACAAATACTACGGTATTATCGACTTCGAATTCTGGCTTCGCAAATACGTGGGCGAAGAGGTGGTCGAGTGGATCAAAGAGAATGTCCACCCGCTGGATATATCCTTCAAACTGGCTCAGGACCACGGGATCGTGTTGCTGAATGGATCGGGCTTTGACGCGCCGAACTGGTCGGCGCGGGTATCCTTCGCCAACTTGGATGATAGTGCTTACCGCCAGATTGGAAGAGCTGTACGCGCAGTGGCCACTGGTTACGTGCAGGCCTACCGTGCCTCGAAAGGACTGCCTTTGCACGGTTGAGATCTCGCAACGGCGTAGAGCAACGGATCAGCGTGGTGGTTGACACACATGCTGATCTCACGCTTCCAAGCTAGGGTCCCGGTTGTTGTGCGGTCTGACTTACGGAACAAAAGCCACAACCAACGGCCCCCAGAGTGTCAGGAAGATATTGGCCACGGCATAGGTCATGGTAAAGGCGGGTGTGGGTGTCGAGTTCCCGGCTTTTTCTAATAGTGTCGCAAAACCGGGATTGCCCGAGCGTGATCCGGTCACAACCGCACAGGCCTCAACCGGGTTCTTAATGCGTAGGGCGAAATAGTTGATTGGGAACTGCACGATCATGGGCATCAATGTAACCACAACACCCAAAAGCAGAAGTATGATCCCATATTCCTGAATTGCCTCTAGTGCAGGTTTGCCAGCATTTAGGCCAACAACACCAACAAACACAGCTAAACCAAAGCTCTGAAGGAAATTCGCGGCCCCACGGTTGATACCGCCGATCTTGGGTTGCCGGATGCGCAAATAGCCGATGATCAATCCTGTAACCAGGCAACCGAGGCCGGACCCCAAAGCCACCTTCGTTCCTGCGATGACGAAACTGATCTCTCCGATCAGATAGCCGATGGCCACGCCAATCCCCAACGCAATGAAATTGGTGACCGAGGCCGAAGGCGGCACATAGCCCGCAACTTTGGCAACTCGATTCAGGTCGTCCTTGTGGCCGACAATACTGATCTCGTCACCTGCGTGGATCTCAGTATTGTGCAGGACGGGAACATCATGGCCCATGCGAGTGATCTTTGAGATATGAACACCGCGCCTTTGATCCGCCGTCAGAGCCTCGCGCAGTTCTGCCAAGGTTTTACCGGTCAGTTTGCGGTTGGTGACCACGACGTTGCGACGTTCCTCCACAACAGTCAGTTCAGGAGGATACTCTCCGATTTCACCACTGGCGCTCCCCTCGAACTGGGTCAAAGTCGCGACGAGGCCGGAGACGACCACCGTGTCTCCGGCATTGACTATCGTTTCGGGGGTCGGATCTACAGGAGCGCCATCGTGGAGCAATCGTTCTACGATCAGATCGCCATCATAGCCGCTTTCGATGTCCTTGACGGACTTTCCGGCAATGCTTGCATCGGCATTTACTTGATAGGCGCGGGCGTCAAACCGATTCATGGGAAGGAACTCACCTTCCTCTAGTTTGGGACCACCGCCGCCGAGTTTCTGAGCCAACTTAATCGCTTCTTGCCGCAGATCGACACGCATGATGATGGGAATGATGCTAACTGCCAATATCGGGCCGATTGAGCCGAAGATGTAAGTAACCGAGTATCCTACGGCGATGTTGGTTTTCAGTTTTTCCGCCTCATCAGCGGCGAGCCCAAGCAGATCTATGGCGTTTCCAGCGGTGCCAATGATTGCAGATTGTGTCAGGCCGCCAGCGGCCAGCCCCGCGGCCAGCCCTTTGTCCAAGCCCGCCAATCGAGCAACAACGATAACAAAAAACAACCCCCAGAGGGTCATCATAAACGCGGCCAGTAGCTTGGTCAGCGCAGTTCGGTTCAAGGCCGCAAAAAACTGAGGCCCCCCATTGTAACCGACCATGAATATGAAGAGGGAAAAGAATACATTCTGAACATCGGTACTAAGGTTGATCCCACCGATCTGGCCAATGAAGACGGCCACCAACAAAGTGCCAGCGATGCCCCCCAATTCGAACTTGCCGACCCGAAACTTTCCGACGCCGTATCCAAGACCCAGACAAAGAAACAATGCCATGATCGGGAAGGCGCGAAGCTGTTCTGTAATCAATTCCATTGTGAAATCTCCCGGGTGCTAACGCTGGTCCGTTAGCCTCAAGATACAGCGCCTTACTGTATTGAAAACAAAAAAATTTAGACAATCGATCACGTGCGGACTCTATGAAACCATTCCGATCAATTTCTATTAGTGTCCGGGTGAACTTGAAATCTAAAAACAACTTTCAGAATGTAGGTCACGCCATTCACTCTTTGCCTTTCGGGGAATAGCCTTTGCCATTTCGATGGAGAAGCCAAGCGTGCGCTGCAAGACCATCTCGGCTGGTAAGGAAAACAAAAACAGAGTGGCCATCCAGAATGGCGAAAGCGCGAAGGGGCGCCGATGCAGCTGCAAGACCCCAACCAGCGCGAAAACATCCAATGAAAGCGCGAAAGCACTGAGGATATTGACCGACAAAACCTGTCCTAAAAATCGGATCAAAGCTGCCAGTAACAACAAGGCAATCGTTGGTATTTGATAGCCCGCTACATTCGAACGGCCGCTCAGAAGGCTCATGCCGGCCAAACCAAAAATCAGCAGAACATAGATGTATCCGTGCGACCCGTAAGCCGGGCCAAGCCAGCTTTGTGCAAGCCATTGCAAAGGCTGCGCTGCCAATATTGCGGAGGCGGTCGCGAAGGCGCACCATGCCAAGTTATCTGCGGTCAAACGTTTCATGCCGCCAGATGTGACTGGCGAATGCGCATTTCCCCTGCCCAAGATGTGCAGATTTTGATGAGACACTCTTAAGTTAGGTCTTTGTCGCTTTTCTCAGTCCTCAGCACACTGCGCGTATTGCCTCTTGCCATGTGGACTCTGCAATCACTTCTTACGCGCGCCGGACTTCAGGCGTCAGCCCTGGATGCGATCATTGGAACGTTGTGTTCTGCAGCGCATCAAAGGTGGTCAACTAGCGGGCACTTGTAGAAAACTTGACGGCTACCCGGTTCGCACCTTTTGCGCGCAGTTCTGCCACATGCTCACCGGGTTTGGATGCATCGACCCAGGCATCCAGATCTTTCGCGACCTTTTTACCGTCCAGATACCATTCAACAGGTTTTACTGTTGTTCGCCCTGTGAATGTGCCCCAGAGGTGTAGCGGTCTGTCTGCGCGCACCACCTGACCCTCCAAGGGATGAATGATAGCAAGCTCGGGCGGCGCCACGGGTAGTTTAACTGGCTTGGTGTCGGCCGTCGCGGTGGAATAGCCGTCATGCGCGAGTACCCTGATCCTGACTTTGTCGGCTGGGATGACGGCTGGGTCGATCTCAACAGAGTTACCCGTCACGCCAACGGTCAGGCCGTTCCAGCGTTCGCCATCAGCGGACCATTGCAGCCAGACATCAGGGGCATAACCTCGTTTGGCTCCATTCGTTTTCCAGGAAACCTTTATACCAGATTTGCCAATACTGGCTTCGGCCGATGCTACTTGAATGGACCGCGCCGGCCGTTTGCGTTCCCATAGCGTCGTATCACCCTGGCAAATTCGAATTGCGGTTCCGAGGTCGACATCACCCATTGCTGCAATGAAGTTGTAGGGCGGTTCAGCCGGATCCTTTTTGCCGCCTCCGCCGCAACCGCAGTCATCACCATTGGCGTCGTGCGTATCCATTGTGAAAACCGGCGCGGATGAAATCACCTCGTTGTTGTCGCCGATCAATTGAATAACAAGATCAGTGCGCGCGCCAGACATCCGTAGGGGCCGCGTTGGAACCCGCACGAGGCTTGCGACTGATGCTTGCATGTCTTTGTCAACCGCTCCGACAATCGTCACGAATGGACGTATCTGGTCTTGCCGGTCGACTTCCATGTCACCTGCCCCTGTCGCATTGCCGCCAGAGACGCCCGTTGCCAGTGCAACCGGGTCAAATTCGGCGCGGTTCAGCATGTAGTTGTGCGTAAAGATCGAAACCCAACGCGGGCCGCAATAGCCCATCAGATCCTCGCTGTTGGCCGGTCGGTGTATGGTCCCGTCATTTGTGTCGAGACCGTATTCGCCGATGCTCGCATCCGAATAGACTGTATTGCCGCTGGAATTGGTTGTTGTCATGCCGGTATCGTAGGGTTCGTACAGCGGATAGCTCGCGTTCGGTGTGCCAACCGCTCCGCATGGGGCATGCGGCAGGCCCGCCTGATGGCCCAATTCATGCGCGAGCGTGACCGGATTGTTGGACAGGCCAGCACCGTTGCCGCCGCTGGCGCATCCTGTGTTGCCATGCGAACGCGGGATCGCCGCATTCACCAGACCATAGTAAAGCCAGTCGCCCTGATTGCCGTCATTCGTGCGCGCATTGGCCACGAAATTCAGGATTGGTGTCCAGTTGGGATCGCATCCGCCCGCCGGGAACATATTGTTTGTCAGCCCCTGTGTTGTGGTCTGACTGTCGATGATCCGCACGTTAGGCGTACTGCCCACGGGGAAGACCCGAAGCGCAAAACTTGTGTCAGCGGCCACCTGTGCTGCGTTAGGGGCTGGCAACGCAATATTCGCTCCACCACCCATTGGTGGGCCTTGATAGCCGATCGTGACGGCTGCAACGCGCAACTCTTGCTCAAGGTCGACATCGACAAGCTGTTGGGCTGCGTCACTACCGCCATAGCAATCATCCGGCGAAGAGACGGTGATCGAAAGACGCAATAGCCCTGTCATAACATTTGCCGGGATGATGAAGTTCAGAGTCGCATCGATATCGCGGCGCTCTGCGTCATAGCTGGAGAAACTGTCCTGGGCTGTCATCGGGGCGTTGAACGGAGGGATATTGGTCACCGTGGACCAAACTCCGCCAACCCGGCGTTCCACTTGAAGTGTGCCGCCGACATTGCCGAGCTGTCCGTTGTCGAAACTCGGATCCTGCCCGCTGCGCAAATATGTCCGAACCCAAGCCGATTTATTGGCCACCAGTTGCAACGAGTTGTCTGGGCCCCGATCGGCAGGATCGGTCAGATGCTGGGCGGCACGGTAATACTGGATCGCCTGAGTCACCTCTATCCCGTCGATGGTCAGGTCCGGCGGGTTCTGGAAAACGAGGTCCAGACCCTGACTGACGGTAGATGGTTTGCATTGCCCGGTCGCGACGATTTCGACACGTACCTTTGTCGTCTGATTGAAATCGGTTTGATCAAAGTCCCAACGCCCCAGATCGGGAGCCGGTGCAATCTTTGCAATGACAGCACCGGTTTCGGTGTTCACGATGCGAACTGTCACGGTGTCTGCGGCACAGACTTTCCAGCGGATTTTGAGGACCTCGCCAGGCAACAGACAGTCGTCATTTTGATGCCCTTTGACGATGAACTTGAGGATATCAGCGCTTGTTCCTTCGAACTCAGCCAACATCTTTCCGCTTATGCGGTAGTCCAGAAAACGATCACAGACGTTGATGGTCTGAGCAGGCGGGATGATCGTCAATCCGCACCCCGCACTGGTGGGCACCACCACGCAGATGCGTTTGCCCGACCATGAGGTCGGCTCCACGATTGGGCCGGGATTCATCGTTCCATGCTGAGTGAACTGCACTTTCCCAGCTGTTTCGCCAAAGCCGCATCCGCAAATAGCGACAGTATCACCAGGGCAAGCACGCTCGGGGTTGATCTCGGTCACGGTGTAGCAGTCGATACCGCACCAGTTCCGATAGGCATCTGTGATGCAATCCAAAATGGGCTGACGGACACAGAGGTGGCAGCAAGGCACCTGACCGCAGTGGACCTGACCAGTGCAGATACACAGCACGTATTCTAACAAATCAATAAAGTGCCGCTCTGAATGAGGCTTTTTGCAGATCAGGTTGACGGCTGCTTGGTGTAGCGCGGTTAACACTTGGAAACGACATAGTTGCTCCAACAACGCACCGACATACTTGACCATTGTTGGACGGTGACCGCAGGACACATGCATCGCAGCGAATACCATCAGGCTCATGTCTTCGTCGGCGATCAGGGATTTTCCCGTCGGACAGACAGGGTCGGAGCAGCAGGCCGACTTATGTTTGGATTTGACCGGTTTGCAGTCGTCGTTGTTGCAATCTTCGTCAAAAATATCCTGCAACACGGTTCCAGCGTCCTCGCCGGACGCGCCGTTACAGCTGCAACCCATTGACGACGTGGCGCAAAGGGCATTTAACACATCCACAAATCGCCCCTTGGCAGCAATATTTCCGTTCATAACGTGCCATGCGTCATCAAGCGCATTACCGAAGATCGCAAGCGTAGGTCGAACGCACTCAGAGAGGTCCACGCGCTTTCGCTGCAGCCGTCCGGCATCGGCAAGCTCAAGTGCTTCCTCTATGTCATCCAAGATACTGTCCGGTAAAAATGGCTTGTCGGGTACGACCCAGCTTAACGGGCGGTTCAGGTGGCAGATGAGTTCTTCTGCCGGAACGGCAACGTCGAAATTGATGCCTTCGCTGCAGGAACAGTCTTCTACCTTGAGCCGGGCCTTGTGAATGCGCTTTCCATCGCGATCGCGCAGCTTCATCCGAAGTTCCATGGGGCCTTCGCATTTACAATCCTCAGGGATTTTTGACGGATCTACTGTGAGCACAAATCGGCCATCAGCGGCCGTCAATACACACCCCAAGTCGATCTTACAGTCATCTCGCTTGTGCCAGACGTCGCCAAAAACGGCGCGAATATTAACCAGTAGTCCGTGTACGGGTTGGCCGTTTCCCTTCTGAGTGACACGACCGAAAACAAATTGAAAGTGACTAGGCATAGCTGAAACAAGCCTCCGATTTAAATATGAACTTCTGCTGATTTCACTTGGGAATTGCGCCAAAAAGGACGCTTTGCACCAATGGCGACCAAGTGTGATATGCAAATTTCAAATAGGGTTAATGTTAATAAAATATGCTATTATTCTGCGCCAAAATCCCCAAAATGTCAATCAAATGCCGCCCCCGGCGGCGCTCTGGGCGGCATTTGGAACCGTGGGCACGGCACCCTTTCTGAACGGTGACAGATGTGGAATGTCGCTCAGCTCTAAGGTGAAGGTCGCGTTTTTGGGGCAATTATACCGCGCATGCAGCCCAAAACACCGACGGCCCTTTGCGGCAGTTCGTCCAACCTTCAAGTTGCTGCGGCGGCAGGCGCAACAACAGACATTAGTGCGAGGGCGTGAACTATGAGCAGGCAATGACCTGGGCGCGGACCAAGCCGAGGATCGACTATTTCGCTCTTACACCGCTTTGTATTCTGGAAGTTTGGACAAGGCAGACTTCAAGGCGTCGCCCCAACCTTCCGATATCGTTCGAAAGTACTGATCGTCATTCTCAAACCTGGACCTCGTGCCAGCCTCAAGGCTGTCTTCATCGTAAAGCAGTAGATCCAACGGTGCCCCAACAGACAAGTTTGCCTTGATCGTGGAATCGAAGCTGACGAGCAAGAGTTTCACGGTCTCTGGAAAGCTCATTTCGGGATCGTAGGCACGCACCAGAATTGGGCGGCCGTATTTTGTCTCTCCGATCTGAAAGAATGGGGTGTCGTCGCCTGCCTCGATAAAGTTGCCTTCGGGGTAGATAAGGAACAATCGAGACGGCCCACCCTTAATCTGCCCACCCAGAATGAGTGTCGCGTGAAAGGCGCTGTCAGCTTGTTGCCCAGACCGGGCGTGCTCTTCGATGACATCGTTCAGTGTAGCCGCCACCAGTTGCGCGACCTGAAACATTGTCGGCGCTTCCAGAATCGAGGGAGAACGATCTTCCGGCGCCTTTGTACGCTCCTCAAGCAGGCTTACTGTGGCCTGAGTGGTTGCCAGGTTGCCTGCGGTCAGCAGAGTGATCGACCGCTCACCTTCCACCGTCCAGTTGAACATCTTGTTGAAGGTCGAAATGTTATCGACGCCTGCATTCGTCCGCGTATCGGACATGAACACCAGTCCGCGGTTCAGCCGCATGCCCACAGCATAGGTCATTAAGTTCTCCGTTACTGCTGTGCGACTTGCAACTGTACTGTCAATTGCTCGCCCGCTGTCCCAATTCGGTTCCCTATTACCGGCGCAGCTTGGGCATAGTCCAGACCGGTTGCGACGCGTACGTAACGATGATCAGGCGAGATCCCGTTGGAAACGTCAAATCCCACCCATCCGAGCCCGTCCAAATGCACTTCGGCCCAGGCATGGGTCGCGTCCTGCAGCTCCGTTTCGTTCATCATCAGGTAACCCGAAACATAGCGAGCTGGCAGTCCGATCTGTCGAGCGCAGGTAATGAAGATATGCGCATGGTCCTGGCACACGCCGCACCCAGCCGCGAGGGCCTCTTCAGCACTCCAACCCGGATGCGAACTTCCAACTTCATAGGTGACCCGAGATCGAATTCTTTCGGACAAGGCGTGCATCTGTTGAAGCGGTTCGCCTTCAGGCAGCGCGCCGATCACGTCGGCAACCCCTTTTCCTGGCGTTGTCTGAGGCGTGCTCCGATTAAAAAGCCACAGCGGTGTCGACCCTTCGTGGCGTCCCAGGACACCATGTGTGTCTTCCACCGCCACAACGCCTTCGGATATCAAGGAAATGCTTTGGGTATTTGCTTCGAAACTGATCAATTCCACTGTGTTGCGGTGGTAGTCTTCAAAGCTCAGCTCTTTGACCCCTCCGATAACTTCAGTGCTCCAGCGTTCAATGGTCTGGTTGCGAAATGACTTTGGCGTTTTTCTAAGCTGCTGGAGTCCAAAGGGGACCGGCGCGTCGAAATCGTATCGTGTCTCATGGCGAATGTGCAGTTTCATGGGCTACTCATAGAACCGGTAGTCAATCTCGATCTGGCGACTTAAGTTGCCGAGATCTTTCAGAAAATCCTGAATGTATTCATGAAGCCCCAACTCAAAGATATCAGATATCTTCTGGTCCAGATATTTCTCGTACAGTGCATTTGACGCGGCGCATGACGGACCCGCAAAGCCATAGTCTTTCTTCAGGTAGGACAGGTTTTCTTGAATCTTTCTACAACAAAAGTGAAGACTGCGGGGCATCCGCTCATCCAAGATCAAAAACTCAGCGATGTCAGACGGTCGGGTTTTCTGACCGTGGGTCATTCGATAACCGCCGCCAGCACCGACGGAGCGAAGGATGCTTTCCCACTGGATGTTGTCCAGTGACGAGCCGACTGAGAACGCCGTGGGCAACAGAACGTAGTACTTCACGTCCAATATGCGCCCCGTGTTATCGGCCCGTTCGACAAAAGTGCCGATGCGGGTGAAATCGAAAATATCATTGCGCAGCATGGTGCCCAAAGTGGCGCCACGGACCAATGCGGCCTGGTGGCGAATAAGCTCCAGCATGGCCGGCAAGTCGCGCTCATTCACGCGGCGCTTCATCGCCTCGTCAATTTGCATCCAACTTGCGTTTACCGCGCTCCAAACATCGTGGGTCAGTGCGGTTCGAACAAGGCGTGCGTTGTTCCTTGCCTGTTTGATGACCGACTTGATCGAGGATGGGTTGTCGGCATCGCGCAACACCCAATCCACAGCGTTGTCTTTTGAAATGTCATCGTACTTGGCGTGGTATCCATCCAAAACACCAGCCGTTTTCAGTACAGAGCCCCATTCTTCGGCAGAGTTCTTGGAACGGGTCAATGCCATCCTCTGACCTGTTTCAAGCAGCCTCGCCGTGTTTTCCGCCCGTTCGAGGTAACGGGACATCCAGAACAACCCGCCAGCAGTTTTTCCCAGCATGGTCAGTCCTCCAGAACCCAGGTGTCTTTGGTCCCGCCGCCCTGACTTGAGTTCACGACGAGCGACCCTTTCTTCAGCGCCACGCGTGTCAAACCGCCGGGCGTGATATTAACCCCATCTGGAGACACCAAAACAAAGGGGCGCAGATCAACGTGCCTGGGTGCGAGCCCCGAGCGCGCGAAAATTGGAACCGTTGAAAGCGACAGAGTCGGCTGAGCTATATAGTTCCCGGGTCTCTTCTTCAGCTTTTCACGGAAAGCTGAAATCTCTTTCTTGCTGGCCGTAGGGCCAATCAACATGCCGTAACCGCCAGACCCATGTACTTCCTTGACCACGAGGTCGGACAGGTTGTCCAGCACGTAGGACAGAGACTCTGGATCGCTGCAACGCCAGGTGGGTACATTTTGAAGCAGAGGTTTTTCGCCCGTGTAGAATTCAACGATTTCAGGCATGTAGGAGTAGATTGCCTTATCATCCGCAATTCCTGTGCCCGGAGCGTTCGCAATAGTGATGCCCCCCGCGCGGTAGACATCCAGGATGCCAGGAACGCCCAGCGCGCTATCAGGGTTGAAATTCAGCGGGTCTAAGAAATCGTCATCGACCCGTCGATACAGTACGTCGATAGGCTTGTAGCCGCGTGTAGTGCGCATACAAACGCGGCCGTCGACAACCCTCAGATCGTGTCCTTCGACCAACTCCACTGCCATCTGATCCGCAAGAAACGCATGTTCGTAGTAGGCTGAGTTGTAGATACCGGGGGTCAAAACCGCGACCGTGGGCTCTCCCTCTGCACAGGCCGGTGCGCAGGCTGCAAGAGACCGCCTCAAATTTCGCGGGTAGTCGGAAACATTTCGAACATTTGTGGCACTGAAGAGCTCGGGGAACATCTTCAGCATCGTTTCCCGGTTCTCCAGCATATAGCTGACACCGGATGGCGTGCGCGCGTTGTCCTCAAGCACAAAGAACTCATCTGGTCCGGTTCGCACCAGGTCAACACCGACGATATGCGTATAAACCTGACCGGGCGGCGAGACACCGAGCATCTGCGGCAGGAACGCTTCGTTTCCGGCGATCATCTCGGCCGGTACACGTCCGGCCCTTACGATTTCTTGGCGGTGGTAGATGTCGTGAAGAAAGGCATTGATTGCCCGCACCCTTTGTTCGATGCCGCGTTCCAGCCGCTGCCACTCTCGTGCGGAAATGACGCGCGGCACGATATCAAACGGTATCAACCGTTCCTCTGCTTCCGCTTTTCCGTAGACATTAAAGGTTATGCCCGTCAGCCTGAAGACTTCCTCAGCCTCGCGCTGCTTAGCTCTTAGCCGCGATACATCTTCCGCATCAAACCAACGACCGATCTCTTCGTATGGACCTCGGAGCGATCCATCGCTGTTGAACATTTCATCAAAATACTCACTCATGCGAGAAGTTTGACGATCAATTCGGGGTTTTCAAGTCATTCGGTCCTTTTTGGTAAGCACTTCTGGAAGAAACGCCTATTTTTCAAGCGAGTTGGTGCATCCACCAATTTGAACAACGCCGCTGGTTTTTTTGTTCGAATTCATGCGGCTTCGTTGCACAAATCGAGGAGAAGGCTTGCTCCCCCCCTTTCCTCTGACAGACTTATCCTTCGGGCTCTTTGACGAATGCAAGACCCCTTTGAATCAAACACATGATCAGCGAACATTTGGCTGGATTTCGATCCCGCGACTGATACCTTGCCCTCGCATCGGTTTTTAGCTGCACAACATATGTACGAAAAGTCTATTGGAGCACACTTTTGGTCATTCCTTTTCACGTTCGGGAAATGCTTCAACGCATTAAAGCGCGATTTGACGCCGATCAGATACCCCATCAGATGGCGCCAAACGACGCGGAGTTTTCAACACTGCGCCCCTCCCGCAAGCCGACCAAAGAGATGGTCGAACGCTTTTGGGGCAAATTGAAACCCACAGCCAGCGCAGACGATCAAGCACAGATCGCGGATCCGGCGACCATCAAAGACGCCGAAATCTACGGTGCCAATATCGAGAATTTCATCGGGACGGTTAAGCTGCCTGTCGG
Source organism: Ruegeria sp. C8 (assembly GCF_056537565.1). NCBI lineage: Bacteria > Pseudomonadati > Pseudomonadota > Alphaproteobacteria > Rhodobacterales > Roseobacteraceae > Ruegeria > Ruegeria sp. C8. The sequence goes on along the minus strand of NZ_JBQFRV010000005.1, from coordinate 49,715 downwards.
GGTTATTGGCCCCTTGCGCTTAAACGGGATGAACGCAAATGGCGATTTCCATGTCCCCCTCGCGACCACCGAGGCCGCGCTGGTCGCGTCTTACGCCCGGGGCGCTTACGCCGCCACCCGTTCAGGCGGTGTCAGCACTGCCGTTCTGTACGAAGGTGTGCTCCGTACACCAGCCTTTGTATTTGAGAGCCTGCTAAAGGCTGGGCAATTCGTGGATTGGGTGGTGACAAATGTCGACATACTCCAATCTGCGGCCGAAGCGACAACCCGTCATGGCAAGCTTGTCTCACTGGAGCCGTTCATCGACACCAACGTCGTTTTCCTGATTTGTCGGTATACCACAGGGGATGCTGCGGGTCAGAACATGGTGACCATCGCCACCGACGCCTTGTGCCACGCCATCGCAGATAGCTGCCCTGTCGCGATTGAAAACTGGTATGTCGAAGGTAATTTCTCGGGCGACAAAAAGGCCTCGGCTTTAGGGTTGGTGACGGGGCGCGGGCGGAAGGTCAGCGCTTCGGTCACGCTTCCAGCTGAGATTGTCGAGAAGACGCTGGGAACCACGGTCGAGGCGATGCTGGACTATGGGCGCGTCGCCAATCTGGGGGCACACTTGTCCGGCCAGTTTGGCGCGCAGGCACATTATGCAAACGGGCTGGCGGCGTTCTATATTGCAACCGGACAGGACGCGGCCTGCGTTGCCGAAAGCGCAATGGGCGTCACGCGCATGGAACCTAGAGGCGACGATCTGTTCTGCTCGGTGACACTTCCTAACATCCTTGTCGGCTCGGTCGGTGGCGGGACCGGTTTGCCCAGCCAGACAGCGGCGCTGAATATACTTGGTCTCAAAGGCAACGGATGTGGCACGGCTTTGGCCGAGGTGGCCGCAGCCACATGCCTGTGCGGCGAAATCTCCATCGTCGCCGCGATCGCAGCGGGCCATTTCACCCGCGCCCATGAAAGCCTGGCCCGCCACAGATGAGCATTCAGAACCGATTCTGGATTTACCAGTCCGAGCGTTTTCCGCTGAAGAAAACCGTCCCTCTGCTGCTGGTGTTTTCCTCGGCCAGTATCTGCGTGTCCGCTCGTCTGGCCGACCGCCCCCTGCCCGAGTGGCCCGCCTTTGCCGCCGGTTTTGTGCTGGCCATGGCGTTGTTCTTCCAGATGCGGGTCTGCGATGAGTTCAAGGACGCCGAGGATGACCGGCGGTACAGGCCGGACAGGCCGATCCCACGCGGATTGGTCTCACCAGGCGAAGTCCTGAGCCTGGGATTGCTCACCATCCCATTGGCGCTTGCTGCGGCATGGTTCTCGCACCCTCCCGTTTTGTGGCTGTTGGGTGCGGTCTGGATTTGGCTCGCGGCAATGACGGTGGAATTTGGCGCCCCGGTCTGGCTGAAGGCCCGACCGGTTCTTTACCTGCTTAGCCATATGGCCATCATGCCCTTGATTGACCTGTTGCTAACCGGTCTCGAGTGGCTGCCAGCAGGTGGGGCAGCACCCTCGCTCTGGCTGTTCCTGGCACTGTCCTTTGTGAACGGCTGCGTCCTTGAGATCGGGCGCAAATTATGGGCCCCAGAAAACGAAATCACCGGGGTCGACACCTACTCCGGCCTATGGGGTCCGCGTCTGGCGGGACGTATCTGGATCGGCTGCGTCCTGGTTTCCTACGCCCTGCTTGTCGGCACTGGCAGCGCCACCGGAGTCGGCTGGCCCACCGCCCTGATCGGCGCGCTGGCACTTGTGCCCTGCGGATTTGCCGCCCTCCGCTACATTCAGAAACCCATCGCAAAAGCTCAACACAGGATGGACACGGTATCCGGCCTATGGGTGTTCTTCTGCTATGCTACGGCTGGTTTCCTACCCTTCTTCATCGGAGCCGTTGCATGAGTTTCGTCATTGCGCAATCGGATGCCACCGATGTCTCGGTCGTCGGTGGGAAAGCGGCAGCCCTTTCGCATCTGGCGCAGCACGGGTTTTCCCCGCCCTTATTCTTTGTCATCACCAACGATGCGTTTCGTATGGGGCAATCTGGACCCATCGCGCGAAAGGGCCTGCAATCCGCTATGACCGCCGCGCTTGAAACACTCGGACCCGGACCTTACGCGGTGCGCAGTTCCGGCCGGTCCGAAGATGGTGTGGACCACAGCCATGCAGGACAGTTCGAAACGGTCCTGAAAGTTCCCGGCAAAGATGTGATCGCAGCGGCCAAGCAGGTCTGGCGATCCGGTTTCTCAGCCACGATTGAGACTTATCGGGCGGTCAAATCCGGCGGTGAGGCCGAAGCCCCTGCGATCATCGTGCAATGCATGATCGATGCAAAAGCGGCCGGTGTCGCCTTTTCCGCCGATCCGGTCAGTGGTCGGCGCAATGTGGTCGTGATCTCGGCCATTGACGGGCTTGCGGAGCAGCTTGTGTCAGGCGAAGCGGACGGAGAAGACTGGGTCATTGGTTTGGATGGCACACCAGAAAACACTCTGGACACGCCCGCGCATTTGACCCTGCCCGAGGCACAATCCATTGCAGCCCTCGCCCGAAAGGCCGAGGCGCTGTTCGGTTCCCCTCAGGACATCGAATGGGCGATCGATGCGCAAGGGCTGCATATTCTGCAGGCCCGACCGATCACCACGACCCTGCGCCCGGCGCCGCTTGCAGATCAGACTCTGACCATTTTCGACAATTCCAATATCGTCGAAAGCTATCCGGGGATCGTCAGCCCGCTGACTTATTCCTTTGCTCTGCATGTATATTCTCAGGTGTATCGAGCTTTCGTAAGGCTGCTGGGCGTGTCCCGGCATACGATTGCCCGGAACCCAACCGTGTTTGACAACTTGCTGGGCCGGGTGGACGGGCGCGCCTATTATAATCTGATCAACTGGTATCGCGCGCTGGCGCTGCTGCCCGGGTTTTCGCTAAACCGCGACTACATGGAAACGATGATGGGCGTTTCTGAACCGATGCCACGTGAGGTTACGGATGCTCTTGCCCCGCCGCCCGCCGCCGGCTGGCGCAAACTTGTGGAATACGCGAAACTGTTAAAGGTTGCGGGCGGCCTTATCTGGCAAGCCGTCCGACTGCCACGGACCCGGCGTGATTTTTATCGCAGGTTGAACGACATCTTACAGACAGGGCTGGATGTGGATGCCTCAAATGCGACCGAACTGGCCGCCGAGTATCGTCGCATTGAAAGCACCCTGCTGGATCGTTGGGATGCCCCGCTGATCAACGATTTCCTGTGCATGATTGCCTTTGGCGGCTCTCGCAACCTGTTGCAAAAGTGGCTGGGCGAGGACGGGTTGACCCTGCACAATGACCTCATGATCGGGCAAGGCGATATCGTTTCAGCGGAACCCGCGCAACGCATTGCCCGAATGGGAGAACTGGTCCGGCAGGCAGGTCTTGCCGAGCCGCTAAAGGCCAGTGCGGAACTGTCGGTTTTGTCCGGACACCCCCAGATCGAAGCCGAGATTGATGCCTTTCTTGAGAAGTTCGGCGACCGGTGTACGGAGGAACTCAAACTGGAAAGCGTTCCGCTGCGCGACGACCCGACCAGCCTGTTGCTAGCGATTGCAGCCAGCGCCGAACGTCCCACGACTGGGCGTCAGGAAGGTACTGAGCCGGACTGGAAGGCGCTGTTTCCGTCAAACCCCTTCAAACGGCATTTGGCCAAATGGATTTTGGTCTGGACCAAAGCGCGCGTCCGCGACCGGGAAAACCTGCGCTTTGAGCGCACGCGTATTTTTGGCTACGCCCGGCGTGTGTTTTTAGGCATCGGTCGGGAATTCGCCGCCCGCGACCTGCTGTCCTCACCCAAGCATATATTCTTCCTGACAACACATGAAGTCCTCGGAGCGGTTGAGGGCTTTAGCCTGTCACCTGACCTAAAGGGCATCGTTGCGCGGCGCAAACGCGAGGATGACGCCTCCTCCCGACGCCCCGAACCGCCCGAACGTATCGAAATCCGTGGTCCCGCTATCGCACCGATCTGGTCAGAAGATGTGGAAGCCGAGGCAGATACGGCACGAGTGAAACACGGCACGGGTTGTTCCGCAGGACAGATCAAAGCGCGCGCGCGTGTGATCCGTGACCCGCGCAACGAAGCCCTGAACCCCGGAGACATTCTGGTCGCCCGCCACACCGACCCGGGCTGGATTGCCGTGTTCTCGAACGCCTCCGCCATCGTCGTTGAACGAGGGTCGCTGTTGTCACATTCGGCCATTGTCGCGCGCGAGTTGGGCATCCCTTGCGTTGTCGGCCTGAAAGGCGCCACGCACTGGATCGAAGATGGCGAGATGATCCGTGTAGACGGGGCAAGCGGCGCAGTGGAGCGGTGCGATGGGTAGCAGCGAGATCGAGACAAAAGCGGATTTCGACCATATCCGCTATGCCCAACTGTGGGAGGACGCAGATGTCCTCACCTCAGCCCTGGGTGATTGTGCAGGCAAGACACTTGTGTCAATCTGCTCAGCCGGGGACAATGCGCTGGCAATGCTGATACTCGATCCTGCGCGCGTTGTGGTTTTGGACCTGTCACCGGCGCAGATTGCCTGCCTCAAGCTTCGGATCGCGGCCTATCAGGTTCTGACCCATCCGGAATTCGTAGAACTCACAGGCTCGCGCGCAAGTACGCGACGGGGTGCATTATTGAACCGGGTTTTAGAGGCCACCGATACTGAGACGCGCGCCTTCTGGCAGACGCTAACCCCGGAGGTTGAAAGACATGGTATCGGCGGCGTCGGTAAGTTCGAGCGCTATTTTCGCATCTTCCGAAGCTGGCTGCTGCCACTGGTGCATTCTCGTAGGACCATTGACGCAGTGTTCACCCCCCGCTCGCCGACAGAGCGCCAAACCTTTTTCGACACGCGGTTCAACACGGTTCGATGGCGGCTGTTGCTGAACCTCTTCTTCTCGCGTTTCGTCATGGGGCGCATGGGTCGGGACAGTGCGTTCTTCGACCATGTCGAGGGCAGCCCCGCCCAACATGTCGCCCGCCGTATCCGTCATGCAGGGGTTACCACTGATCCCTCGCAAAACCCCTATATGCACTGGATTCTCAAGGGCAACCACGGCGACGCGCTGCCGATGGCCTGGCGGCCCGAGCACTATGAGGCGATCCGATCCCGGTTGGATCGTCTGGACATACGCCTCGGATCGTTGGAGGCTTTTGTTTCAACCAGTGAAAAAGCCAGTGGTTTCAACCTTTCCGACATCTTTGAATACATGTCCCCCGAGACCTTCCCGCAGGTTTACGGCTCTATCCTGACCGCCGCCGAACCAAACGCCCGATTGGTCTATTGGAACATGATGGCGCCCCGCCGAGTTCCTTCGAAATACTCAAACCGTGTCAAAACCCTGACTAACATCGAAACCCAGCAGAAAGCCCGCGACATGGCATTCTTCTATTCCGATTTCGTCGTCGAAGAGGTTCTGCCGTGACTGTTCTTGGGCAGATTCCGCTTGCGGCGGGGTCCGTGGTCGCCTTGATCGGCGTCATGATGGTCATACGGTATCTGGCCAAAACGGCGGGGTTGAGTGCCGAAGTACAGCGCAAACTTATGCATGTCAGTACCGGCCTCTTTGCACTGCTTTTACCTTGGCTCTTTCCCGATCGTTGGCCGGTTTACATGCTGATTGCAGCCACAATACTGGTGATGCTGGTGCTCCGCCTTCCGCGCTTTTCATCGGGTCTGGGCGCGACTCTGCATGGGGTAGAGCGTACGTCCTACGGTGACTTTCTGCTCGCCTTGTCGGTTGGGCTTTGCTTCCTGCTGGCTGGGGAAAACACACTGTTCTACATCCTGCCGATTGCTGTTCTGACACTGGCGGATGCCGCCGCTGCGCTGGCCGGAACTACCTATGGAACCAAACGCTACGTGGTGGAGGATGGCGACAAGAGCTTGGAAGGCTCAGTCGTGTTTTTTGTCGTAACGCTGTTGGTTGCGATCATCTGCTTCTTGTTCATGTCGAGCCTCCCACCGTCCAACATCATGATGTTGTGCCTCATGGTGGCGGGTTTTGGCACATTGGTCGAAGCGCAGAGTTGGCGCGGGTTTGACAACCTGTTCCTACCGCTTGGCTTGTTGATTTTTCTGAACGGCCACTACCACAGCTCTTTGGCAGAACTCGCCCTGTTGGCTGCTCTGTTCTTTGCTGCTCTTACCAGTTTCGGCGTGGTTGGAACCAAACTGGGCCTGACCAAACATGCGACCCGTGTTTATGTTGTTGCGGTTTTTTTGCTGCTGGCCGCCGCAAAATTGCAGAACACAGTACTGCCGATCATGGTTCTTGCTGCGCACGGATGGGCGCGCACTGCTTCTCCTTGTGACAGCAAGTACCCCGATCTGGATATCATCGCCGCCTTGGGTCTTTTGGGGTTTGGTTGGCTTGCGATGGGTAATGCAACAGGATGGGATGCGATTTCCTTTTTTGGGCTAAGTGCAATGGGGCTGGCCATGGGGCATATCGCGGTGGCGCTGCGTTCTAGCCCAATCGCGATACCGCTTGCTGCAGCTGTTTTGTTCGCCATACGGACTTGGGTTGTTTACCAGAATTCCGAACAGTCGAACTGGGCCGAGCCTCTGACGGCTTTGGCACTGTTTTCACTCTTTCTTACAGCCGCAGTGCCGTTGGCTCGACCACAATGGTTCGAAAAAGACAGAGTGTCTAGACTCACGCTGTTGGCCCTCGCCCTGCCCTTGTTTTACTACGTTTGGTTCCTTGCCAGATCACTTGGTGCAGGGGTCTTTGCCGGAGTTGGTTCATGATCAAAGAGACCATCAAAACAGCGGATGCAAAATTGACTGTCTATCTGAACGGCCCGCACTGGGAGGGCGCGCCGACAGCAACTTTCGGTGATTTTTCCTGCAAAACGTCTGGGGCCGGTGCTGAAATCCTGCGCGAGGGGATCGAGCGGGTACAAGACGCGGGCCTCGACCGCATTATTGGGCCGATGTCGGGCGATACCTGGCACAGCTACCGGTTCGTCTCGGACAGCGATGGGTCCGCTCCGTTCCTGATGGAACCCAGCAACAAGTCCCATGAGCCCGAGGTATTCCGGTCGGCTGGGTTTGCAGAGATCAGCCGGTATTTCTCGGCCCGGGTGCCGCTGCAGGCCGCTGCTGCGACCGCACCACCGGACGGCGACGGGCTCGTGGTGGAAGCTTGGGACGGAACGGACCCCGAGGCCCTGTTTCGTCAGGTCTTTGAACTCTCAACCCGGGCGTTCTCAAACAACGCGTTCTACAAGCCAATATCCGAGGCCGATTTTCTGGCCATGTATTTGCCGGTTGTGCCGATAATGAAGCGCGACCTGATCCTGTTTGCGCGCCGCAACGACGGAACCCTGGCAGGGTTTTTGTTCGGCATTCCCAACTATGCCGAAGGCCCCAATCCGAAATCCGCCATCCTTAAGACCTACGCCAGTCTCGAACCGGGAGCTGGGCGGCATTTGGCCCACAGGTTTCACAAGATAGCCTTCATCATGGGGTACGACATGGCAATTCATGCGCTGATCCATGATGACAACACCTCGGCGGACCGCAGCGCCGCCGAAGGTGCGACGATTTTTCGGCGCTATACCCTGCTTGGACGCAAGCTGAATGGCTGACCTGTTGTCCCATTTCGCCGCTGCGGTTGAGCGGGTTCCAAACCAGACCGCCATCGTAGACGGCAAAGGGCACCAAGTGAGATTTCATGCCCTACACAAACGCGTTCAACAATTGGCGGGTCGGTGGCAAGAGTGGGGCATCCAACCGGGGGATCGTGTGCTGTTGGCAATGCCGGTCAACGCGGACCTCTATGCCAGCCTGGCCGCCCTGTGGTCCCTTGGCGCCACCGTAGTCTTGCCGGAGCCAGCCATGGGACTGGCCGGTCTGCGCCATACCATTCGGACAACAAACCCAAAAGCGTTCTGTTCGGCGGGCCCGTATTCCTTGCTAAAGTTTCTGCTTCCCAGCCTTTGGACCCTTCCCTTGCTCACGCCCCGAGAAGGCCACATCACCCCGACAGTGCACAAGGTGCAACCGGATGATATCGCCCTGATCTCCTTCACCTCCGGCACAACAGGTCAGCCCAAAGCCATTCCCCGCTCGCACGCGTTTCTGATGGCACAGCACGATGCGATCGCACCCCTCCTCCACAGCAGCAATTCCGAGCGGGACCTGGTCGCCTTTCCGGTGTTCACCCTGATCAATCTGGCGGCCGGGCGCACAAGTGTTTTACCTAATTGGAAGCTCAGCAAACTGGACCGCCTATCACCCACGCAGTTGGAACGGTGGATTCAGGCACAGAACGTCACCCGCGCTCTGATCCCGCCATCACTGTGCGAAAAGCTGGTTCGATCCGAGGACACAGGGCCGTTGCACACGGTATTCACCGGCGGTGGCCCGGTGTTTCCAAACCTGGTGGAGACATTGAGAAGCCGGCACAGGCTGTCGGTTGTGTGCGTCTACGGCTCGACCGAAGCTGAACCAATCGCGCATCTCAATGCCCTCGACATCTCGGAGGAGGATTACCGCGACATGGCTTCTGGAAGGGGGCTGCTCGTGGGCTATCCGGTCCCTGATATCACGCTCCGCATTCGCGACAACGAGATTCAGGTCGCCGGCGCACATGTGAATGAAGGGTATTTGGACCCAAATCACTCACGGCAAAACAAAGTCCAGGAAGGTGACATTGTTTGGCACCGGACTGGTGACGCGGGCACGCTGGATGATGACGGACGTTTGTGGCTTTGGGGGCGTATCGGGTCCGAAATTGAAGTCGCTTCAGGTACGCTTTTCCCCTTTGCCATCGAAGTCGCGGCCCAGCAATGGCCGGGTGTGGATCGATGCGCTTTTGTCACAACGAAAGTAGGCCCCACACTCTGCGTCCAAGGAACACAAAAGTACCTCGAGGATTGGAAGCGTTCTGCGCTTGGGTTTGGCGTTCCCAATGTGGTGTCGATTGAGAGCATCCCTATGGACAAGCGCCATGCCTCCAAAGTCGATCGCACGAAACTGGAAAGTAGCCAATTAATTTAGGCATAATACGGCTCAACAATCCCTGCGTGCTTCACCTTTCAGCCCTTCCTGCGAATGGTTGAAATACCCATCAACCACATACAAAACAAACAGGCGACAAGCCGTCCGATGGGCAAAGAGCTACCATCGAACAAGCGCGAATTGAAGCGTCCACAAACATTTGCCAACCCTTGCAAATGAGCTGAACAAGCCAACTTGAGGCAGGTTGGTGTCGGCGACCGATCTGTTCTAGCAGTCCGAGCTTTTGTCGGGAAAAGTACACAAATTCCGCCAACCGAATAGCTTTATGCTCTACAAGGTCGCCAAGGTTGATATGCGACTCGAATTGCGAGATTTACAACCATTGGGTTTTTGTTGGCGTCATATCGAACCGTGAAGATCGCTTAGGCCGGTTATAGTTGACAGGATCTCTGGTTGAGTGGTCAAACGGCCTGTGTCTCCAACACAATTTCACTTGGTTCTGTCTTGCATCAGGCGTTCACCGTACTTGCAGAGAACGGCCGCCGTGAGCGCAAGACGGCTATTGCTGGGATAGCCAAGTACGGCAGCTTAGCGCAAAAGCAGACTTTGCAAAAGCCAACTAAGGGCCGATAGCAGCCCTTTTCCTACTTCACACAATAACGGCTTTGAAGCATGATAATTCTTCTTAAGAAGTGGTCTAGATCCTCATTCCGCCACAAGCGCGACGACGGCTTCGTGGGGCTGGGAATGAGGGTGATTGGCCAAACGTCTTTTGTTGAATGATCCACGATACATCAACGCGAACACGGGCGGCGTAAAATAGAAGGATACGACGGTCGACAAAAGTACCCCTCCGGCGATGGCCACGGCGAATGGTGGCCAAAATGCTCCACCGCCTATGATTAAGGGTAGGAACCCGCCAAAGGTTGTGACCGTTGTCGAGATGATGTGCCGACTTGAACCAGTCACAACGCGCGCCATGGCTGCTCGGTCGCCTTGGCTTGCGTCAACGTCTTGTTGCAACCCGGTCAGAATTATTATCGCCGCGTTGATCGAAACCCCGATCGAGCCGATGACTCCGATGATCGCAGTAATTCCGAACGGGAATTGCAAGACCGCCAGCGACAGCATTGAAAGGCCTGCAGACAACACGCACACGACCAAGGTCACGAGCGTCAGTCGGAACGAGTTAAAGGTCAGAACGATGGTCGCGATGGAGAGTGTGACAATCAAACCGACAGAGGCAAGCAGATTGCCCACGGTGTTGGATCGGGCATCACTGTCGCCGCCTAAGGACATCGAATAGCCTTGCGGTAATACAAATCCGGACGCTTCAAGCGCTTCTAAAACGTCCTGCAACGCCTCTTCGGGTAAAACACCGGGGACGATAAACGCCTGTATGGTGTTTTCGCGCACGCCGTCCGTTCGGGTTATTACGCTCTCCGCAGGTTCGATCACCGGTCTGGCGAGTTCCGACAACGGCACAGCAGGGAAAACACTAGTGGCGGATATGGCGGCAGCATTGGGCAGCAGGATGGGCATACTGACAATGGCGCTTAGGTCTGATCGCACCTTGTTACCCAGACGAACACGCACCGGCAACTGTTCAGTCCCTTCGATCAGTGATCCACCAGTGACGCCAACAAGCGCCGTGTCCAGCTGACCAGCTATATCCGCCACGTCCAGTCCCAGCAGACGGGCTTTGACCTCATCAATCTCGAACCGGATTTGAGGATTGCCGCCGTTCACGCTGGCGCGCGCCTGCGTCACCAGATCGAGATTGGCCATAACTGAACGCACCTCGTCGCCAAGATCGCGCAAAACCGTGATGTCCTGCCCTTGAATCTTGACTTCAACTGGTGCGTCGACCGGAGGGCCCTGCACGAGACCACGAACGATGATCTGCGCGTCAGGAAAGTCGGTATCCAAACGACCCTGCAAGGCTCCGACAAGGCGGGCTGCGTCGTCGGCTGTGTCGGTCGTGATCATGGCCTGTGCAAAACCGGGCTCGCGTGAACGGTTGCCAACGATGTTGTAGTAGAATGCCGGGCCGGATTCTCCAACCGTCCAATAGACACTTTTGACGCCGTCATCAGTCAGCAGCATCTCATCGATCTGGCGGGCGGTTGCTTCGGTGGTGGCAATTGATGTTCCACCCGGCATGTCGACCTCGATATAGAATTGGTTTCGGTCGACGCCCGGAAAGAATTGCGCGGTCAGCGTTGGAAAGGCCGCAAAGCCAAGCACGGGCAAGACCATTGCCAACGCGATGGAGCGCACCGGATTAGTGACTGACAATCGAATTGAGGCCTCGAACACTCGAGCAAGCGGCGGGATGCCGATACCGCGGCTAAGCATTCCTGCGTCGGGGCGGTCGGACAGTACCCAGCCCGCAATCGCAGGGGTCACCGTCAAGGCCACAATTAGGGACCAGACAAGCATAAGCACCACGGCTATGGCGATGGCACCGACAAAGTCGCCGGCGGGTCCCGGCAACAAGATCATCGGCGTGAATGCGAGCGCCGTTGTTACAGTCGACGCCAGCAGAGGCGCAGCCAACCGGCGAACAGCATCTCGCACGGCTGAAAGTCTCTCCATCCCATCCTGCAAACGACGACGAATTTCATCCGTCATCACGATGGCTGCGTCAACGAGCAGACCGAGGGCAACAATTAGGCCAGTCACGGACATCTGGTGAATTGGCAATCCAATCATGTTCATCGTCGCAAGAGTTGCCAATGAGACAACCGGCAATACCAAGGCCACGATCGCAGCTGCACGAACGCCCAACGTAACAAACAAGACTGCCACGACCAGAGCCACACCAATGGCCATGTTGATCCCAACCTCTGACAAACGATCCGTCGTGTACTGGCTTTGATCAAACAGCAGTATTTCCTGCATGCCCAAAGGCACTGATGCGGCGCCGGCCTCAAGCTCATCCCGTAGAAAGCCTGTCCAGCGGTCGATCTGCACGCCGTCCTGCGCCAGAATCCCCACCAAAACGGAGGGCTTTCCGTTGGCAAATGCGATTGAGGACTGCGGGTCGCGTGCGCCCCGGTCTACGCTGGCAATATCTCCGAGTTGCACCACTGCACCGTCCGCGTTTTCACGCAGGACGATGCTCCGAATGCGATCCAAACTCTCAATTTCTCCGCTGACGCCAATGGTCAGGTCGACATCGGATTGCAGCCGCCCAGACTGAACCTTCCCATCTGCTTCGGCAATCCGCTGGGAAATCTCGGCAGCGCCAAGCCCAAGCGCAGCGGCCTTGTCCATATCGACACTTACGAGCACCTCTTCTTCTGGCTGACCGAAATAGTCGACGGCTCGTGTCGCAGGTATCGCGCGCAATCTGTCACCTAATGCTTCGGCATGACGAGACAGCAAAGTTAATGGGAAGTCGGGGTCCTCGGCCGCAACTGCAATGACAGCGGAATAAGCAGCAATACCCTCGGCATCAAACTCCGGTGGCAATACTCCTGCCGGGAAGTTCTGGCGCGCATCTTCGACGGCGTCCCGAGCCTCGGCCCAAACCTGCTCAATGGTGGCTTCGTCTAGCGTTTCCAGCAATTCCACCGAAACGACAGACACGCCCGATCGGGAGACTGAACTGATCTCATCCAACTCGGCGATCTTTCGCAGCTCTTCTTCGATTTCTGCGGTCACCAGTGCTTCGACCCGTTCGGGGTCTGCGCCAGGAAACTGCGTGGTTACAGTTGCGAAGAGGTTGGTGATCGTGGGGTCTTCCTGTCGCCCAAGCGATAGGAACGAAGACAACCCTGCAGATACAAGCACCAAAATGATCAGGGCAACCAGCCGGGGATGGCGAAAGGTAAGGGTTTCCATCAGATCGCTCCGTTACTCGCCAGTGTTGAAAGCGACGCGCTGACCAACGCTGACCCGCTGCGGCCCCTGATCGATCAGAACGGTGCCTTCCGGAAACGCGCCACGCACAAAGACGCGGTCATCTTCGGCATGCAGCACTTCGACCGTCGCCAGGCGCACAGTCTTTTGCGCGTCGGCAACCAGCAGTGTCCATTGCCCGCGTGTTCCTTCCTTCAGCGATGTTGTGGGCACCCAGGTTCCCGCACTTTGGACAGGATTGAGTACATGCACACGTGCGGTTTGTCCGAAAGCAACGTCGGGAGCGTTTTTCAGATCGAACAGCGCAGTGCGGGTTCGGGTCACCGGATCAATATCGGGTCGCAAGGTTGCAAGCTCAGCCCGGTAGCTTTTAGCTGATATTTCGATCTCAACATCAGTCAGAAGCGCCGGATCAACATCGAGAGGAATACCGATCCGAACCTGCGGCGACACGACCTCGACCATTCCCAGAACTAGCTCGCCCGATCGCAGAGTTTCACCTCCGTCCACATGTCGCGCGGTTACTTGACCGGCAAATGGGGCCTTGATACTGGATTTTTCGATCCGAACGGTCACATCACGCAAGGCTGCATCCAACTCGCCAATCCTGGATAACAATTCATCTTGCTGAGAAACGGCTTCGTCCAAACGGGCTTGACTGGTAAAACCTTGTTCGATGAGTTTCGCGTTTCGCTCGACCGTCTTTCTTGCAAATGCAAGCTGGGCTGCAATGGCATCACGTGATGCTGTCAGACGTTCGCGTTCGACCTCCAGCAGTAAAATGTCCAGTGTCGCAAGAAGTTGACCCTTGGCAACTTCGTCACCCTCATCCACCAGAATTTGATCGAGCGTCCCGTTCAGTTCGAAAGAGATATCTGCCGAACGTTGAGGTTCGACCTGCCCGATGAACACACGGTCGACTGTGTAAGCGCTCTCGGATGTTATCGGCGTCACGGATACCGGGGTCACAGCGGCGGCATCCGGTGCGGGCACCGCCTCCGCTCTACGGGTGAGCTCGGATGCTCCGAAGTGAACAGCAGCCGCTGCGACGGCGATAAAACTGACGGTCACTCCCAGGCGCACAGTGCCGCGTAACACACGTACAAATAGGCTCGGTTTGTTCGCTTCAGTAGATGAATTTGCAGGATTCGGCATTTGGGGACCTCATCAAGTTAGTGTCTCTAACATATGTTAGAAGTTCTCACTTTGACAAGAGATACGTGATCTGGCACATGTTGGATCATGAGCAGCATCGAAAAAAATCATCCGACAAACAGACAAACGGCGGGTCTTTCCGTCAGCAAGAAAGCCTATCATCACGGTGATCTCCGCGCTGCACTGATCAAAGCAACCCGACAATTGGTCGAAGAAAAAGGTCCGGACAGTTTTTCCGTATCCGAGGCGTGCAGACGCGCGGGCGTATCAACTGCCGCGCCTTACAAGCACTTCAAAGATAAGACAGAAATGTTGGTCGCCACTGTTCTTGAGGGAATGGATCGGCACCGAGACAAAATGCTTGCCGCGCTGGAAGGCGTTCCTGAAGGATCTCCCGAGCGTATTACAGCCATAGGGATGGAGTACATTGCCTTCGCGTTAAATGAGCCGGGGATTTTCAGGCTGAAATTTGGCGGCTTCACAGACCGCATCGCGGATCCGCGGCTGGAGGAAGGCGGCCAGCAAAGCTTCGGGATTCTTTTGACTGAGGTCGCAAAATGTCTGGGCGAGCCGGGAATCACAGACGAAGTTCGCCGTCGTGGTTTTTTGTTGTGGAGTTTCGTGCACGGGCTGTCCTTCATTCTGCACGACAAAGGGCTTGCCGAGAAAGGCGAAGAGTTTGATCTTCATACCCTCCTTGAGGACGTTTCGGAAAGAATGCTGAGTTAAGCGTTCTCAAGCCAAAGCGAACGCAACTGACAATTGATGGCGGACAAACAAAATCAGTACATCGCCTACGCCTATACTACTGCTTGGGTTCAAGAAAATGACACTTACAGAAAGCGCATGTCAGTTCTACCGCCAAGGTACTTTTGCAGCTGATGCCAAGCTCACAGAGTCGCTGTTCAGGACGACAACGCCAATTACAAAAATGTCCGTACGCCGGAGATTCACATCAGATATTAACTGTCACCTTCCTGCAAATTTACGCACCACTTGAAACGCAATGCAATTGGCGGCTTACGTTGTAGATCAGTTCTAAGGTCGGCTATGCTTTGTTGCATTGCCTGAGTTTCTCTCTACCCACATCATGGGTTTTTACGCTTATTACAGAACCTCCCATAGGCGAGCAAGAAAACGGCTGGCGAAAGAGTAGACACAAATCATTTGAAAGAACGCGGGACAAATCGCCTGGGACTGCCACTTTGGCGGGGGAAGTAGTGTTTAATTTAACACTTGCCCTGTTTGGCCCACGCTCAGCTTTCCGCCTTTAGCCACCTCAACATAGACACCCATGTCCATATGACCCATCAACTTCCGAATTAGATAGGGTATTTTCAAGTCCCGCTCGGCCGTATCCGGGTTCACTTCAGTGGCTGCACACCTTTTCGTACGCGAGAGTATCTTTAGCTCGACGTCGCCAAATCTAAGAACTGATCCAACTGCGTTAAGCTCAGAAAACGGGCGTAGGCCGTCTATCTCAATATTCGCCCGGAAGCGTGCCGGGTGGATTTCCGCGTTCAGTTGCTCACCCAATCTCTCCACCGACGCCAGATTTAAAACGGATATCGCATTCATCATTTTAGGTGACACGACAGACACATCTGTAAACCGATGAGTAGCAGACGAAACGAAATTTGGCGGTTCGGGATCTTTTAAATCGATCTCTGAAGACAGGAAACTTGCCGCATTCATCCGATCTTCTGGTGCTTGCATATTAAAGCTGTGTGTTTTGCCGCTTGCTTTGATCTTTAGAGTTTGGGTCTCAATATCAAAATTCGTCTTAACGCCTGCTAGTGCAGCCTCATTCAACAGAACAACAAAGCGATCTTTCGGCAGTGGCTGAGGGTTCTGCGCATCGAAACCGGAGTTGTAGCGCGCGAATCCGAACAGGCGATCACCGGGAATCCCTTCTCCTGCTCGCAGCGTCACGGTGTGCATGGGCTCGGCACTCAAACCCTTAATTGGGTACCGGTTTAAACTGACGATAGAGAGCGTGTTCATACGTCTGCACCTGACCAAAAGAGTTATGCACGATCCCCAGTGGTCCGTGCTGTTTGACGCTATCTCCAATTCTCAATGGTATCGACCAAATAATCTGTGAGTGCTTCAAAAGCGGGTTCGCTAAACCTGCTGGACGCATCATTGCCGCGATTGCGGTCTGTACCATTTTTGGTCAACAGGGCCTCAAAAATCCTAGCTGTCAAAAATACATGCGCATCATCGCAAATAAGTAAATTAAATAAAATCAATAACTAAAAAGCGATGTCGACAACCTTCTTTGACTATTTGAGGTACGAACCTCAAAAAATTCTGGACTTGAGGTGCGTACCTCAAATAGCCTTGGAAGTATGCCGCGATTCGCACATCCTCGATTGACGGCGCAAAAAGGGAGGAATGGATGACTTACACAAAACTGGCCTCGGCCAGCGCAATAGTCCTTGCCGCTACTACTCTTTCCACCAAGGCAAATGCTGAAGATCTGACGCTTTGTTGGGCTGCATGGGACCCGGCCAACGCGCTCGTTGAGCTATCGAAAGAATTCGAAGCAGAATCCGGCCATACGATGAACTTCGAATTTGTTCCCTGGCCAAATTTCGCGGACCGGATGCTGAACGAGCTGAACTCTGGCGGTAAGCTCTGCGACCTGCTGATTGGTGACAGCCAATGGATCGGTGGTGGCGCTGAGAATGGTCATTATGTCCAGCTGAACGAGTTCTTCGATGCTGAAGGCATCAGCATGGACGATTTCGCACCGGCCACTGTCTACGCGTACTCGACGTGGCCTAAGGGCACACCAAACTACTACGCGCTGCCTGCGATGGGCGATGCAAACGGCTGGTTCTATCGCAAGGACTGGTTCGAGAACCCAGACATCCAGGCCGCTTACAAAGAGGCTACGGGTCAGGACCTGCGTGAGCCTCAGTCTCAGAAAGAGTTGTTACAGATCGCACAGTTCTTCCAAGGTCGTGAGATCGACGGCAAGACGGTCTATGGGGCAGCAATCTTTACCGAGCGCGGCTCTGAAGGGATCACCATGGGTGTGACCGGAGCGCTGTATCCTTGGGGCTTCAAATACGAAAACACCCCGGGCTCATATGACATGGAAGGCGCGGTAAACTCACCCGAAGCGGTTGAAGCTCTGGAGTTCTACAAGGAATTCTACGAAACGGCGACGCCTCCGGGATATACCAACTCCTACATGGGTGAGAGCCTGGACGCCTTTAAGTCCGGTCAGGTCGCCATGGCCATGAACTGGTTTGCGTTCTTCCCAGGTCTCTACGCCGACCCCAATACGGGCGGTGACAAGATCGACTTCTTCGTGAACCCACCTCAAAATCAGGCAGGTTCGACGCTGGGCGGACAAGGTATCTCTGTTGTCAGCTACTCTGACAAACAGGACGCCGCACTTGAGTACATCAAGTGGTTCGCGCAGCCAGAAGTGCAGGCCAAATGGTGGGAGCTAGGCGGCTACTCCGCACATAACTCCGTGCTGGAAGATCCTGGTTTCGTAGACAGCCAGCCTTTCGCCGGAGACTTCCTAGAAGCGATGGGCGGTGTGCAGGATTTCTGGCAAGAGCCTGCTTACGCGGAACTTCTGCTGGCAATGCAGAAACGCATCCACGACTACGTGGTTGCTGACCAAGGTACAGCTCAGGAAGCGTTGGATCTTCTGATCGAAGATTGGACGGAAGTCTTCGAAGACGAAGGCAAGCTGTAATCCGGACACAGGCCGGAGCGGGTGCAATCCCGCTCCACCTTCACCCGTGAGTCCTACACCAACAAGAACTGGCAAAGAGATGTCTGACAGGACCGTAGATCGCGTTGCACAGGCAACGCCCGAGCGAGTTGCGCGAAAAATCCGGGGATTATCCGACCGCGCGATCGCCTGGATATTCATCTCCCCAACGATTTTTCTATTGCTGGCGATCAACATCTTTCCGTTGATTTGGACCATCCAACTGAGCTTTACCAACTACAAAGCCAACCGGATCGGGCGTGAAGTTAAAGATGTCGGTCTCAGGAACTACGAGCGTATCCTGACGGACTCTGACACTTGGCTGAATATGCAGGCGACGGCGCACTTCCTGTTCTGGACGATCTTTTTCCAGGTCCTGATCGGGTTTGCTCTGGCGTGGCTGATCAACAAGAAATTCAAGGGAAACGATCTTTGGACCACGATTATCGTGCTGCCGATGATGCTGTCTCCGGCGGTTGTCGGTAACTTCTGGAAGTTCCTGTATCAACCTCAGATCGGCCTGTTTAACTACATCGTGTCGTGGTTTACCGGCAAGGACCCATCGAGCTTTGAAATGCTGGGGTCCGTCACGTTGGCCCCATGGGCGATCGTGATTGTCGACACCTGGATGTGGACCCCCTTCGTGATGCTGATCTGTCTCGCTGGGCTGCGCAGCATTCCTGACTACATCTACGAGGCGGCTGAAATCGACCGAGCCAGCAAGCTGCGACAGTTCTTTACGATTACCATCCCGATGGTTCTGCCGTTCCTCATGCTCGCTGTGCTGTTTAGAGGCATTGAGAACTTCAAGATGTTCGACCTGGTGGTTCAGCTCACCGGTGGTGGGCCGGGGTCTGTTACGGAACTCACTTCGATCAACCTAAAACGCGAAGCCTTTGAGAAATGGCGTACGGGCTATGCGTCAGCCTATGCGATCATCCTTTTCGTAACCGTGTTCGGCCTTGCGTCGATCTACGTCAAAGCCCTGAACAAGGTGAAACAGAGATGAGCAGTTTTTCCGTCACTGAACCCTCGAACCGGTCCAAATGGATCGCAGGCTTCCTAGTCATTACTTATGCGCTGATCACAATGATCCCGCTGATATGGATCTTGCTGACTGGTTTTAAGTCTCCGGCCGATGCGATCAGCTATCCACCCAAAGTGGTCTTTGACCCAACGCTTGAAGGCTACGTCAACCTCTTCACCACGCGCACACGGCAGACGCAGGAGTTTCTGGAAGCAAATCCGCCGCAGAACTGGGCCGATGAGATCGTCCGCCAATACGACATGGTGATTGTCGGGCCATCCAAGTTCGGCGAGCGCTTTATGAATTCGGTTATCATCGGATTTGGCTCAACCTTCCTGAGTATCTTCCTTGGTACGCTGGCCGCCTATGCGTTCAGCAGGTTTAAGGTCCCACTCAAGGACGACCTTCTGTTCTTCATACTTAGTACAAGGATGATGCCCCCGGTTGCTGTCGCCATCCCGATTTTCCTGATGTTCAGAAACCTCGGTTTAAGCGATACGCATCTCGGGATGATCCTGCTCTACACGGGGGTGAATATTTCCCTAGCAGTTTGGTTGCTTAAAGGGTTCATCGACGAAATCCCAAGAGAGTACGAAGAAGCCGCCCTTATAGATGGCTACACGAGGTTTCAGGCCTTCTACAAAGTGGTGCTGCCGCAAGCCGCCACAGGCATCGCGTCAACTGCGATCTTCTGCCTTATCTTCGCCTGGAATGAGTACGCGTTTGCCGTGCTGCTGACATCCGCGAATGCGCAGACTGCACCACCGTTTATCCCGACCATTATCGGTATTGGCGGCCTGGACTGGCCTGCTGTGGCTGCAGGTGCCACGATCTTCCTGATCCCCGTCATGATTTTCACCATCCTGATGCGCAAACATTTGCTGCGTGGGATCACATTCGGAGCCGTACGCAAATGAGCGAGTTTCTTACCGGATTGCTACGGCTCCGCCGCGGCCCATGGGAGATGGTTGCAACCATCCTAATCGCACTGGGTGTCTTCATGCTGATGCAACCCTTTGTCCTTTGGGCCTTCACCTACTCTTTCATCGTCACGCTGATCGGAACCGTCATGTTCATCATCGTCAGCCATTTCCCGGAGTAGAAATGGCCCAGATCGTAGTCAAAAACGTAAAAAAGATGTTCGGCGATTTCACGGCTGTCCGCGAAAGCTCGTTCACGATTGAGGACGGCGAGTTTTTCATGTTGCTGGGCCCGTCCGGTTGCGGAAAAACCACGACCCTGCGGATGATCGCGGGGTTGGAGCTTCCAACTTCGGGCGAAATCTATCTGGACGGCGAAGAGATCAGCCAGCGGCCGCCATCAGAGCGGGACATTGCCTTCGTGTTCCAGATGTTCGCGCTATATCCGCATATGAACGTGCGCAAGAATATCAGCTATCCGCTGATATCGCAGGGCATGCCCCGAGCCGCCGTAAAGGCCAAAGTCGAGGAAGTCGCGGGCATCTTGGGGATCAAAGACATCCTCGATAGCCCGGTAGGTGGACTGTCGGGCGGCGACAGGCAGCGCGTGGCGCTCGGGCGCGCAATTGTTCGTGAACCCAAGGCGTTCATGATGGACGAACCTCTTGGCGCCCTGGATGCCGAGTTTCGTGAGCACATGGCCGAAGAACTACGCGCGCTTCATGATCGCATGGGCGCAACTACTGTGTACGTCACACATGATCAACTGGAGGCCATGCAAATGGGCGACAAGATCGTGGTGATGAATAATGCTGTGATTGAGCAATTCGGCACACCTCAGGAAATCTACGACAAACCAGCGACAATGTTCGTTGCGGATTTTATCGGGTCTCCCTCTATGAACTTCCTGCCTTTTCAAGGAAAGGTCGAGCCTGGCTCAGAAATGGTTCGACTGAATGGCCATGACGAAGCCGTGCCCAAACTGATGGAAGGGGCGGAAGGTGACTTGGTTTTCGGCGTACGCCCCGAGCATGTTTTTCTGTCAGACGACAGCGCTTACCGGGCCAAGGTCCTGGCGGCAGAATATCTGGGAACCACCCAGATCGTGACGCTGCAAAGCCCGAACGGAGAGCTGAAAGCCCGGATTGATGCCCGCGAGACCGTTAATCCCGGCGAGACAGTGGGATTGGAGTTCCGCTCCCCCGCGGTAACCCTATTTGAAAAGTCTACTGGGCGCGCGTTGAGGTCCGCTCTGAACGACGAGGTACTAAGCAATGGCTGAAGTCGTGTTGGAGAACATCTCGAAGTCATTCGGCAACGTCAAAGCGGTAGATGATATCTCAATGACGATCCCCAACGGGGCCTTTGTGGTGTTGTTGGGCCCGACAGGTGCGGGAAAAACAACGACTCTGAGATTGATTTCCGGGCTTGAGAAACTGGATTCAGGAACGGTGCGCATTGCCGGGCGTGACGTTGGAATAGATACACCTGCCCAGCGCGATGTAGCGATGGTCTTCCAGCAATACTCGCTGTACCCGCATATGACAGTGCGGGAAAACCTGTCTTTCCCTCTGCGGTCGCCGATCCTGAAGACGCCAGAGGATGAGATCGCAAGGAAGGTCAACGAAGTCTCAGAAATCCTCCAGATCCCGCACAAGCTGGACAACAAAGCCACTGAACTGTCAGGCGGCGAAATGCAGCGTGTGTCGATCGGACGGGCGCTGGTGCGCGATCCGCAGATCTTCCTAATGGACGAACCGCTCAGCTCTTTGGACGCCAAGCTTCGGGCGGATCTGCGGGTCGAGTTGAAGAGGATTCAGGCCGATCTGGGGTCAACCTTGCTCTACGTGACCCACGATCAGGTCGAAGCCATGACAATGGCGACGCATATCGGCGTTTTGGAAAACGGCCGATTGGTTCAGTACGGAACACCCCGGGATATCTATGAAAACCCGGGCAGTGTTTACGTTGCCAGCCGGTTGGGTCTGCCGCGGATCAACATCCTACCGTCCGAGTTGTTCGGAGGCGATCACAAAGGCCCGCAGATCGGCCTGCGCCCGGAAAACATCATTGAAGGCGAAGGTAGCGCGGCGCGTGTGATACGCGCCGAGCATCTGGGAGATCAAACACGGCTGCACCTGGACCTGAATGGTCACCCGGTTGTGACCCTGATTGATGTCCATCAGGACTACCCATCTGGAAAGATTATAAAAATCCGCCCCCACAACCCGTTGTATTTTGACGCGTCCGGCGCGCGCGTGAATTAAGGAGCAAAAGCATGGCCCAGTTCCTCAACACAAAAGAAACCCTGGTGACAGAGGCGATAGACGGCCTTCTAGCCTCTTCTGGCGGTCAGCTCACCCGATTGGACGGCTACCCGCATATCAAGGTTGTTTACCGGTCGGGTTGGGACAAGTCGAAGGTCGCCCTGGTTTCTGGCGGAGGGTCTGGACACGAACCCGCCCATGCAGGGTTTGTTGGTGCCGGTATGTTGACAGCAGCGGTCTGCGGCGAAGTGTTCGCCTCACCCTCGGTGGAGGCAGTTTTGGCCGGCATTCTTGCGGTCACGGGTGAGGCTGGATGCCTGCTGATCGTCAAGAATTACACCGGTGATCGGTTGAACTTTGGACTGGCGGCGGAACGCGCCCGTGCATTGGGTCGCAAGGTTGAAATGGTCGTCGTCGATGATGACATCGCCCTGCCCGACCTTCCGCAACCACGTGGCGTGGCGGGTACCTTGTTCGTCCACAAAATCGCCGGAGCGCTTGCCGAAAACGGCGCTGACCTGGACACCGTCACCAAAGCAGCAAGAAACACCATAGCAAAGGTTGTCAGCATCGGCATGAGCCTGGACACCTGTACCGTCCCGGGATCTCCGAAAGAAGACAGGATCGCCCCCGGGAAGGCAGAGCTTGGCTTGGGCATCCACGGCGAGCCCGGTGTACAGCAAGTCGAATTCTCGAATGCCATATCGGCCATGTCCACAGTGGTGGAGAAGCTGAAGCAAAGGGTTGGGTCCGGGGATTGCGTGGCATTGGTCAACAACCTGGGTTCAACGACTCCGCTAGAAATGGCTGTCCTCACGCACGCGTTGTCCGAAACTGGTATTGCCCAACGTATCATTGGCCCTGCACCCATGATGACATCGCTCGATATGCATGGGTTTTCGGTTTCCATTTTGCCCGTAGATCAGGACGATTTGTCAGCCCTGGAAGCTCCCGTTGATCTGGCCGCATGGCCCGGGGTCAATTCCATCGACCCAATCAAAGTAGCACCATTGCCTGATGGCCTGACCCCAATCGATCCAATTCCTTCGAACAATCCCGCAACAAAGGAAACGATCACCCGGTTGTCTGAGCTGCTCATCAACGCCGAGAAAACCCTGAACGAGCTGGACGCGAAATCCGGAGATGGCGATACAGGAAGCACACTGGCCACTGCCGCAAGAGCATTGCAAGGTAGCCTTGACCGCATGCCGCTGGCCGATCTGACGCAGCTGTTTCCGGCGTTGGGCAACGAACTGAGCCAGACAATGGGTGGGTCATCAGGTGTGATCCTTGCGATCTTCTTCAATGCAGCCGGGGATGCCTGTGCAAGCGGAGCCTCCGTGCCGAAATCCCTGGTCGAGGGCCTGAACCGTGTCAGCCAGGTCGGAGGTGCCAAAGTCGGTGACCGGACAATGATTGACGCTCTGGCGCCGGCACTTACCGCGCTACCATCTGGTCTGACAAATGCGGCCGAGGCTGCCCGCGAAGGCGCGAACAACACCGCAAATATTCGTCGTGCCAAGGCGGGCCGGGCAGCCTATGTTCCCGAAGAAAACCTAGTTGGACATAACGATCCCGGCGCCGAGGCTGTTGCTTTGTTGTTTGAAGGCTTGGCGCGGGAGATTGAGGGCTGAAGAACACGTGGAAGACCAAAAACAAAAACTAGAATTGGTGAAAAAGCCAACCGTCAACGACCTCGCGCGCGTCGCGGGCGTCAGTCTCGCGACTGTTGACCGGGTCTTGAACAGACGCCCCGGCGTGCGGGCCGTAACCGTACAGAAAGTACAAAAGGCAATTGATGAGCTGGGCTATGTGCGCGATACGGCCGCGGCCAACCTTGCGCGAAACCGAGTTTACAACTTCCTCTTTGTTCTGCCGGACACTGACAACGAGTTTGTGGAGGCAATCAGCAGTCAGATCGCAGAACAATCCCGTGACCAATTTATCGAGCGGACCCGCATTGCGATAAAGAAGGTCGCCCCGTTCGAGCCGCAAGATATCGTCAACATTCTGGATGCTGTCGACAGTTTGGATGTAGACGGAGTCGCCGTTTTTGGGCCAGAAACGCCTTCTGTTCGCGATGCTGTCAAAAGGCTCAGGGACAAAGGCGTTCCGGTGGTTGCCTTGGTATCTGACTTGCCCAGTTCCGAGCGAGACCACTTTGTGGGAATCGATAACGTTTCGGCAGGACGAACCGCCGCTCAGCTGATGGGGCGGTTTGTCCATCGTGACGGCAAGGTCTTGGTTCTTACAGGATCCCGTTTGGCGCGTGACCACCTGGAGCGTCGCCAAGGCTTTGATATTGTTGTGGCCGAGGAATTTCCGCACCTCCAAGTCGTAGCGTCTGTCGAAGGCCGGGATGACCCAGATCTGATTTACAAGATGATGCCCGAAATCTTTGAAACCTATCCGGATCTGGTCGGAATATACTCGTCAGCAGCGGGTAATGCAGGACTGATTCAATTTCTTTCAGAGAACAGGTTCAGCAAGGATCTGGTGATCATAGCGCATGAGCTCACTCCGCTCAGTCGTGAGGCGCTTAGGCTTGGCACATTTGACGCCTTAATCTCACAAGACACCGGGCATATAGTTCGTTCCGCAGTCCGTCTATTGCGCGCAACTAAGGACAAGGTTCCGTTCAACAAAGCGCAGGAACGTATCCGTATCGACATCTATCTAAAGGAAAATTTACCGCCATAGAGGCTTAGGTTTTGGGGAGGAAATTTTATGAAGACGATCAAAGGTCCAGCTTTGTTTCTTGCGCAATTTGCGGGGGATGAAGCACCGTTCAATTCGTGGGACGCGATCACCAAATGGGCGGCTGATTGCGGATACAAAGGCGTTCAGGTCCCCAGTTGGGACGGCCGACTATTCGACCTTGAACAGGCCGCGTCCAGCACCGGCTATTGCGATGACTTCAAAGGCAAAGCCAGGGAGAATGGCGTAGAAGTCACCGAACTCTCAACGCATCTTCAGGGCCAGCTTGTGGCCGTTCACCCAGCCTATGACAGCGCGTTTGATGGCTTTGCTGCCGAAAGCGTTCGCGGGAACCCGAAAGCCCGGCAAGAATGGGCAGTGGATCAGGTCAAAAAGGCTCTGTCAGCGTCAAAGAACTTAGGCATTTCGGCACATGCGACATTCTCAGGCGCTTTGGCCTGGCCCTATGTTTACCCCTGGCCGCAGCGTCCTGCGGGCTTGATTGAAACGGCATTTGATGAGCTCGCTCGTCGTTGGGTACCGATCCTTGATCACGCCGAAGACTGCGGCGTTGATGTCTGCTACGAAATCCACCCCGGAGAGGACCTCCACGATGGTGTGACGTACGAGATGTTTCTGGAACGGACGGGAAATCACTCACGGGCCTGCATGCTATACGACCCGTCGCACTACATCCTGCAATGCCTCGACTATCTTGACAATATCGACATCTACAAAGACCGGATCCGGATGTTCCATGTCAAAGATGCCGAGTTCAACCCAACAGGGCGGCAGGGTGTTTATTCCGGATATCAAAGCTGGGTTGATCGGGCCGGGCGGTTCCGGTCGCTTGGTGATGGCCAAGTGGACTTCGGTGCGGTCTTCTCAAAAATGGCCGCGAATGACTTTGATGGCTGGGCTGTGGTCGAATGGGAATGCTGTCTCAAGCACCCCGAGGATGGCGCGCGCGAAGGCGCTCAATTCGTATCAGATCACATCATACGTGTGACCGAGAAAGCCTTTGATGATTTCGCCGACGGTGGCGCCGACGAAGCCGCCAATCGTAAAATGCTGGGGATTGAGTGATGGTCACAGGACGCAGTGAAGAAACCTCGGGTCGTATTCGCCTTGGCATGGTTGGCGGCGGAAACGACGCATTCATAGGCGGCGTTCATCGCATAGCCGCGCGACTGGACGACAAGTTTGAATTGGTCGCTGGTGCTTTGTCTTCGACGCCAGAGAAATCTCTGGAAAGTGGTCAGGCATTGGGGCTCGAACGGGTCTATGAAGACTTCAAACAAATGGCGATCCGCGAAGCCCGGCTGAAATCCGGAATCGAGGCGGTCTCAATCGTCACGCCAAATCACGTCCACTATGCAGCTGCGCGCGAGTTTCTGAAACGCGGTATTCATGTGATTTGTGACAAGCCACTCACCTCTACCCTTGCCGATGCAAAAAAGCTGGTCAAAGCAGCAGAAACCGCGAATGCCCTGTTCATTTTGACCCACAATTACACGGGCTATCCGATGGTTCGGCAGGCGCGTGAAATGGTTGCCAACGGCGATATTGGCAAGATTCGTGTGGTTCAGGTTGAGTACCCGCAGGACTGGCTGACCGAGCAGCAGGATTTCAAACAGGCTGAGTGGCGAACTGATCCCGAACGCTCGGGCGCGGGTGGATCAACCGGTGACATCGGAACCCATGCCTACAACCTCGCTTGCTTTGTAACCGGGCTGACAGCGGAAAGCCTGGCGGCGGACTTGCAGGCCTTTGTGCCGGGGCGCAAAGTCGATGACAACGCCCACGTCTTGCTTCGCTTCGAAGGTGGAGCGCGTGGTATGCTGTGGTCTTCTCAGGTGGCTCCCGGAAATGAAAACGCACTTCGTTTGCGGGTCTACGGCGAAAAAGGTGGGCTGGAGTGGGCCCAGGAAGATCCCAATTACCTTTGGTTCACGCCATACAACGAACCCAAGCGACTGATCACTCGAAATGGAGCTGGAGCTGGTGATGCTGCCAATCGGTTGAGCAGAGTCCCTCCGGGCCATCCCGAGGGATATCTTGAAGGTTTCGCCAATATCTATGGAGAGGCTGCTGAGGCAATCCAAGCTTTCCGGAATGGTATTTCACCTGATGCGTCGGTTGTTTATCCAACGGTTCATGATGGACTCAATGGTGTTGAGTTTGTAGCCGCATGTGTGCAGAGTTCTTCAAGGAATGCGGCTTGGGTCAGCTTAACTTAAATCCTGGTTGCGGGCGTAGGGCATGTATCTTGGAAGGCATCGTGGGTATCTACCAAAAACCGAAGCGCACAACCTATTAATGAACACTCCGGAACAACGAACCGCGAGCGTCGCTGAACCGGTGTCATGTGAAGCGATCTTCGGTTGCGTGATGACCGTTCATTGGAACGAGTACAAAAGGCTACTTAGCGTGCAAAGCCGTCTTTCAATTTTCGGGCCTCGCTAACTCAGCATCCTAACGCAGATGCGGCAACCAGCCTGTTCTTATTGAAAACAACGTGTTCTCGCGCAAAGAGTAGCAGCGCGGCCTGCACCGCCGCACTTGTTTTGGATCAGCGGGATTTGGACAAGCCAAACACCCCTAGCCATCAGCGGCAAGACGCTGCCTTCCCCCTCGGGCAACCCTACTAGACAACACCGTTTCCTCGGCTGCACATGCGAGCCGTACCTTTATTGTCGAACAGCATTGCCTCGCCTCCATCCGCGTTCGCCATACGGCTCATCAGCAGGAACAGGCACCTTCGGCGTATGATCTGCAAATCAGCCCTGATTTTCCAAAAGAAAGTCAGGATCAATGAAATCGGTCTAAGTGCAGGGTGAAGGAACTGACACAAGCATGGCAAGGTACTCTCGCTGGTGGTGGAACTAAGTGTCGCCTTGCATAGGGGGAATTGGCGGACTGAGGAGCAACTGTTTTCTGCAACTATATGTTAAGCAGTGATAAAAAGTTGGACTAAAAAATACTCTACTGAATATTCCACACTAGGAATGGAAACTGGCATTTCTAAGCCAAAGTCTGGGGTTTAATGAAAGGCCCGGTAAGATATATAAAACCGTCACTTCTACAGAGTGTAACGAACACATTCTTCGAAGCGTTTCGAACTTGCTGATGACGACAATGCGGAACAAATTGCCATCGGATGCTGAGCAATCAAGGACCGTACAGATCCCAAATCGAACTTCCAAAGTTGAGCCCCGCAAGTCCCGAGGTGCGAACGGCTCAGTTAGTGAAGCTCAAAGCAAAAGTATGATTTTGCAGGTAACGACATAGGTCGTTCCTTGCGCAATTCAGTTAAATCAAAGGTAATTCAGCTTCTTGGTCACCCAGAATAGAATTTCTGCCAACACCGAAATCGCGCCTGCTTCCTCGGTGATAACCAAGCCCGTACCTGATGCACCCAGCTTGGTCACCCTTGCACTTTGATCTTCCGGAATTTCTGCAACAACGATGAAGTCCGCCGCGCCAATCAACTCACGCAATGAAGGAAGCCCACTTCTGGCATCCAACGCCCCTTCGCTGGTAGCGGGTGGTATGTCCGAAATCGTGGTATCAAACTCCGCTCCAGGCATACTACGCAGTGCAACTCGAATAGTGTCGCCAACGGATATGTTTTGCAGGCTACTCAAAGGAAGTGTCGCAACCAGAACCCTGTCGCCTGGTACAATAAAATTGATTGCCCCTTGCAGAGTCGAAACCCGGTTTCCAGGGCGCAGGGTCAAGCCTGTCACCATGCCATCTGCAGGTGCGCGCACGACTGTTTGTTCCAATGCCCAACGCGCTTGGATCAGCAAATTCTCTATCTCAGCAACGCCAACATCGACCCCATCCACTTGCGCGGCAATACGCCGTTCAAGACCCGCCTTCCGCGCGTTTGCGGCGCGCAAGCCCGCATCAAGTTGCTCAATCGTTGAAACGGCTTCCTGAAGCTGGAACTCAGTGGACGCTCCCCGTTCGGTGAGACGGATAATATCATCGCGACGCGCCACACCAAAATCCAGTTGCGCGGACAATGAGGCGATGTCAGCCTCAGCCGCCTCAAGGTCGTGACCCAGCTGATCTGCCTCAGATTGGGCGGAGGCCAACGACGCTTCAAGTCGAGCGACCTCAGCGGCGAATTCCGTATCATCTATCCGGAAAAGAACATCCCCCTTTGATACCAACTCATTGGGCTCTGCTGCGACTTCTGTCACTGGTCCAGCAACATTTGGGGCAATGCTGATCACTGCACCTTGGACCGAAACCGTCCCGCTTGGTGTCGTGTGGTTCAGCGCGCCGATAACCACCAATGCAATCACGACACCACCGCCATAGATGAAGGTCTTTGAAACCGCGTTCCAAGGCAGCAGGCGAAGTTTTGAAAACACCAGCCATGCCAGGCCAAAATACAGCGCCAGAACGATTAGCATACCAGATACTCCACTGGATTCATTGGACCAGAAACCGAAGCATCTGAGCTCACTAAAGACGCACAAGACCAGGTTCGGCCGATTTGGCCATTATACAGTCTCAAGTAGCGTATCTGAAAGAGTGTGCTCTGAAAGGGCTCCTGGCGCTCCAATTGCAACAAGCCTAGTTTCGGGTTTACGCTCACCCCACACTTCATCCCGCGCGATGTCCATGCGTTTGCCGACGACCTGGACAAGAATGCGATGATCCGGATCCTCCTCACTGAAGACAAAACCCTTGAGACGATAGACATCACCGGGAAGCGACCGAATAGCGCTTCGGAGAGAAGAGAGGCTTATCGGGCGTTCCGCTTTCATCATAGTTGTCGAAAAGCCTTCTGAATGATCAGCGTGGTGGCAGCCGCAGCCGGGGCCATGTTCATGATGGTCAGGTACTTCTGTTTCTAGTTGTTCTGAGGCAAAGCGGCCGACTGAAAGAAGTATGTCCAGAGGGACGTTCGCATTGACAGCTTCGACCAAACGATAGCGACGAAAGCGAGACCCGAGCCAATCATGCACCTTCTGAACCGTAGCCCTGTCGACAAGATCAACCTTGTTCAAAATAACCATGTCCGAGAACGCAATTTGACGAAGCTTCAGTTCCATTTGTTCAGGCGCAGAAAAGAGCTGTTCCGCATCGACGAGACACATCAGGCTATCCAAGCGGATCATGTCCCGAAACTTCTGATCTGTGAATGTCATCGCAATTGATGACGGGTCCGACACTCCGCTTGCTTCAAGGACGATATATTCCGGTTTCTCAGGCCGGGCGAGAACGGCCTCTACCGTTTCGATCAGGTCGTCTCGGATCGAGCAGCACACGCAGCCATTCGCTAGACTCATCACATCATCTTCGAGGCCGACCACCAAGTCGGCATCGACGTTGATGGATCCAAAGTCATTCACCAGGACTGCCACTCGCAATCCGTGATTGCCGGTGAGGATGCGGTTTAGAAGCGTTGTCTTACCGGCTCCTAGAAAGCCGGTAAGGATCGTTACGGGGATTGCGGATGACGACCCAAATTCGATCATGTCGTTACTCCGCCTTCTTCTTTCGGTTCGGGATGACGTCATCGACCTTAATGACGAAATCGCTGGGCCATTCTGGATCAGGAGCCCGGAATACATCAGCTGGGTAGTATTCTTTGGGATCGATCTCCATGTCTCGGTACTTCTGATCTTGCTGTTCGGCACGTGATGACCGCGGTGCTGGCGGCTTGATTTCATCCGGCAGCGTGATCTTGCCTTCTGCTTCCATCTTGCCCAATTCGCGGAAGGGGGCGACAGATCCAGACTTTCCGGGAAGCGTCGCCTTCCGATACCAGATTGCATCCTTGGTTACGTTGACAACGGCGACATCCAAACCCCAGGCGAACAACCCATCATAGTGCGCTCGGATTCCCGCCAACATCTCAGCATCGATATCCTCGTCTTGCGTATAGTGGGTTACCATTGCAAGCCTTGGGCGCGCCTCAGCCATCATCTTACCGACCGCATAGTGCGAAGTATGGTGCGTATCGATCGTGTAGTTGAACAGCTCTTGCGGCAAACCGTATTTGTAGGTCATCAACTGACCGATATCTTGTCCGGACATTTCGGTCACAAACACATCCACGCCTTTTCCGTATTCAAGGCTCAGTTCATCAGGGCGGCCATCGCCGGTCCAAACAAAGCTCAGGCCATTCCAATCCAGCCGATACCCCACAGCTCCGTCCTTGGCGTGGCTACGAGGCCAGGACCGAACAGTCACGCCATCTTCGTCATAAACGATGCCACCTTCCTGGCGGAAATCGAATTCGTTGACCTCAATCTCATAGCCGTCCCCAATCGGGAATACATCAAAGGCCTCCAGATGCCATTTGAGCATTTGCTGCATGCCTTTAACCATTCCGGCCGTGCCAAGCTCGGGTGTCCGACCTGATGGACCGTGAATGCGAAGCGGTGTGTATCCACCAGACCAAGCCCGGAACGGGTAGATGTAAGGGATGTCGGCATAATGATCGACATGCAGGTGCGTAATGAAGATGTCGTTGATCAACTGACCCGGAACCTGCATCCCGATAATATTGCGAACACAACCTGACCCGAAGTCGAAGAA
This sequence comes from Ruegeria sp. C8, assembly GCF_056537565.1. Classification (NCBI taxonomy): domain Bacteria; kingdom Pseudomonadati; phylum Pseudomonadota; class Alphaproteobacteria; order Rhodobacterales; family Roseobacteraceae; genus Ruegeria; species Ruegeria sp. C8. Next base: position 18,498 of record NZ_JBQFRV010000005.1, on the reverse strand, counting down.
GAACCTCTTTCCATTCCCCAGCTCGACCATGATACAGGTGCCAGCCTGATCTTCGCGGGGCGGAAACGGGGTGGAACCACAAAACGATATCCGCATTTCGTCGGGGCCGAGCTCTTCGGACAGCGGGAAGTAGTTCGCGTTCGAACCTGTCATGTATTTTGTGGGGCGGAAGTACTCCGGCAGCGTGATACCGCCCGCAGGTCTGCCGCCGTAAGGGTTCTTTAGGCTTTCGCCTAGTGGTCCTTCTCCGGGGTGCGCCTGTGCGGTTCCTGTACCGTAGCTAACAGCACCGGTTGCGACCGCTCCTGCTGCCAGCCCCTGCATAACGTGTCGCCGGGAAGGGTTTTCGATGTCGTCAGATTGCTGGTTCGGTTCGTTTTTAAGATCTTTGCCGTTGTCTTCTTTTGTCATGGCCATGCCCTCAATTGGAAATGTTGCGAGGATCGCGCTTCACCATCCGGCGAAGTTCGTTCACGAGTTCAGATTTTATGTGGGCCCATTCCGCGCGCTCTGAGGCTGTGATCGATACATCATCCAGCAGCTCGGAAGCTTTCTTCAGGTCTTCGACGACCTCTTTGAGCAACGCATCCGTTTCGATACGCCCTGACAGCGCATCGGACAGCTCTGGAATCTCTTCTGTCAGGTCCACCGCCACTGGATTAATCCCGGCTCCCACTATCTATTCTCACATCGAGATGAGTGTGGTTGACCAAGCAGGCCAAGTGAGTCACCGTGAGTTGGGGGTGAGTTTGCCTTGAACAAAGCCAATGAATTGCCGATAGATCAACATGTTGAGCAGCCATCGCCGGATCTTGTCCGGGAAGCGCTCGAGCGCGTTGTATCGAGCGATGAGTTTCAAGCTTCACCCCGTCTCCAACAGTTTCTTACATACGTAGTCGAGGAAGCTATCGCGGGCCGCGGTCCCCAGATCCGAGGCAAAGCTATTGCCGTAGAGGTCTATGGGCGGCGCATTGATGGCAGTGGCGGCCAAAACCTCGTTCGCGTAGAAGCCAGGCGGCTGCGTCGGCTATTGCGCGAGTTTTACGAAGATCAATGGGACGGCGAGGGTGTTCGCATTTTTGTTGATCCCGGCGGATACAAGCCGCGGTTTTCATACGAGCCTACAATTGAAGACGGCGTATCAAATGCATGGAACGGCGATGAGCCCGGCGGGCGTCGGCGTTCGCTGCGACTGCTGCCAGTTGGATTGGGGGTCCTCGCAGTAGTCGTTGTGCTTGGCATCTGGACGAGCCAAAAAAACACAGGAGTACCGCCAACGGCTCAATCCATTGAACAAGCTGAACGTGCAGCACTTGGTGAGCAATCTTTGACAAGACTTCAGGCGGCCAACCTTGCAGATCAAGCCCGAGGCATGTTTTTTCCCGTTTTTGACGTCAAACGCCAGCAAATCGCACTGGGAATGTTCCAGCATGCAGCCGAGCTCGACCCAGCACTCTCCGATGGCTATGCGGGATCGGCACAGGTTTTGGCGACTCTGGCCATGCTGTCCCCGGATGAAGCGCAAAGAGAAGATCTCTTAGGTCAAGCTTCGGAACTATCTGAAAAGGCCCTTGAATTGTCCCCTGCTGATGCGTGGGCAAATGGCGCAAATGGTTGGATGTTGGCTGTCTATAACCAGCCAAACGAGGCTTTAAAATACGCCCGAATGTCCGTCGAATTGGGGCCGAAGGACGGCCATATTCTCGATCTTGTTGGTATCACTGCCATAGTTGCCAATGCCCCGGAACTTGCTGCCGAAGTCAGCAACCCGGAAAGAACCAGGTCTGGATCGGGTAGGTTTGGTGCGAGAAACATCTGGGGCGTGTCGCAACTCATGCTCGGGAATTACGAGAGTGTTGTCGAAGCCTTTCAGGGGGCGCCAGCTGCCGGAGCGCCAGTCAGTGCTCCTTCGCTCTTATTCCAAGCCGTTGCGCAAGATGAGTTGGGAAACACGGAAGAAGCACAACGGCTCATTACTGAAATGCGAAAAACGTGGCCCGAGTTTCCGTCTGAGTTTCTCGCTTACAGGATATTCAACAACGACAACGCTACGCGGAAATTGATACTGGAAACACTTAGCAAGTTTTGACAAACGGCCGATCAAAACGACAATGATGTGCGTCTAGAAGAGGACGTTTAAACCAATTATGGAGGTTGCCTAGTAATAAACCTTAGTCCTCACTTTGATTGACCGATGTCGGCCCAAAAGAGACTTTCACGGTGGTTTTTTGTTGTGGTGTTTGCAAACCCGCACAGCCGCCGTTCGCCGCACCTGCTCGTATTCGATAGTGGCCACCGCCTTAAGTGCGGCCAAAGCAGCCGTCGAAAGCATGACACCTAAGAACCAATCGAACCCGCAATTTTGCATTCGCGACCGGACTTTGAAAGCTCGCAAAACGCAAAAACCAGAGTTTTCAATGTAGCTTCGAACCTTTGCCGCATTAAGTTTTCGAATTGAGCTGACTTGACGGCAAGGTTGACTGAACGATCCGACGACGCTCTACTTTGAAGATGTTGCGAGAACTTGTTCCGCAATCCAGTCGAACACAAGCCTGGGACCTCGGCCCGAGTTGGTGTGGCTCCGAGACATCACATAACCGGCATCGCTGAAAACGAGATCGTCTGTAACGGTCACAAGGGAACCCTTGCTGAGCAGATCATCAATCAATCCAATCCAGCCCAACGCAACGCCTTCACCTGACAAAGCAGCCTGGGTGACCATGTCGTAGTTGTTGAAGCTTATGTAATTTTTCTTTCTTTCGCCCGTTACGCCTAAGCTATCAAACCACCCTTGCCAGGTTTGCCACGCGGCGGTTGCGGGTTTTGACAGACTCAAGAGTTGAACATTGAGCAAGTCTGCAGGATTTTGGATTGGCCCGATCTTCTCTAACAGCTGAGGACTGCAAACAGCAGCGACAACTTCTTCCAAGACTAGTATTTCATCAGGTTTGATCTGGTCCTTGGGCGCAACATGAATACGAATGTCGCAATCGGTATCATTCAGACTGGGTGGCACATTTGAAGCCAGAATCTGAAACTCAATTTCATCCCCGATTTCCTCCCGGAGATAACCAAGACGAGGCAGCAACCAGAATGTTGAGAAAGCAAAATCGGCTGAGATTCGAACACTGGGTTTAGTTTTGCGTTCCAGCAAAGAGTTTACCGCATAGTTCATCTGAGTCATAGCTGGTCTGACCACATTCAAAAGCCTCAAACCCTCGTATGTCAGTGAGACGCCCCGGTGCTCCCTCTTGAAGAGGACGACACCCAAATCAACCTCCAAACCCTTTATCCGTTGAGAGATAGAGGACTGGGTCAACCCGAGAGCGTCTCCCGCACTCGTAAAATTTCCATGCTTTGCGACCATTTCGAACGCATAGAGCGCCACGAGGTTCCGGCTTAGATTGGTATTAACTCGATTAATGTCATCCATAACTACTCAGCTACTGCAAAAGAAAGAAGAATTATACCAAAAACTATGCCAATGGGCGCGAGTGCAGCCCTGTGAAAGCAACACGGGAGCCAACGATAACAAAACAAAGTCACGGCCATGGGCTCGGACAGCCAGCCGACTAACGAAACTTACATGCGTACGCAGGCTCAAAGAATCTAATAATTTTAGAACGTTGTAACTCTTCAGACCCGTTAAGGTTGACGACGCGTTTTTGTGCATCGTTGGGTTCACTGGTTTCTAGGCAATTTGGGCTGTCGGACCAAATCTAGCAGACAGCCCCACTACAACAACCAAAACAGGGAGAAGTTGACTATGGCGATAAAGCCACCTCTTTCAGAACTTCCGATTAAGACCGCTGATAACGGTTTTTATCGGGGGTTCAGTGTAAACGTCACGGTTATCAGTAAGATCATCATCAGTTTGTTGGTCGTCTGGTGTATCGTTTGGCCAACCCAGGCTGGCAGAATCCTAGGCGATTGGAACGCAGCTATTCTGGCGCAGTTTGCGGCTTGGTACATCTGGGTCGTAACCGGATTTGTTGTCGTCTGTATTGGTTTGGCCATCTGGCCAGCTGCGGGACGTTTGAACCTTGGTGTCGAAGGTGAAAAGCCAGAGTTCTCGAATTTCTCCTGGTTTTCGATGATGTTCGGCGCAGGGATCGGGGTCGGGATGTTAACTTGGGCGGTTGCAGAACCCGTAGCTCACTTCAAGAACAACCCTTCGGTTATTCAGGGTGTCACTACAGCTCTAGATGCAGACAATGTGCGCACCGCCTACGTGTGGTCCTACCTACATTGGGGATTAGGCGCCTGGGCGTGCTATGCGATTGCTGGTCTGGCACTGGCATTCTTCAGCTACCGCCGCGGGCTTCCGCTTACAATCCGCTCATCCTTGACACCGCTCTTTGGCAAAGCACTGTCGGGCAACCTTGGACACCTGATTGATATCGTTGCCGTTGTTGCGACAATCCTCGGCGTGGCACAAACCTTGGGATTTGGTGTCGAGCAATTCGTGGCAGGTCTGACCCGTATCGGCATTGGTGGATTGGCTAATGCAGACGGTTCAGCCACAACACTGGGTATCATCGTCGCCTTGCTGGTCATTATGGGTGCCTCAACGCTGTCGGCTCTGTCCGGTGTGGGTAAAGGTATTAAGTGGCTGTCAAACATCAACATGGCTTTGTCGATCTTCCTTCTGGGATTCTTCATCCTGTTCGGAGCGACATTCTTTGGCGCCAAGGCCTTCTTTGTCGGTATCTGGGATTACTTGATCGCTTTGCCTTGGCTCAGCTTCAATGTTTACGCATCAGATGGCGTTGAGGGCTCCGAGGCTTTCCTATTAGCACAGTGGCAAGGCTGGTGGCCGGTGTTCTACTGGGCTTGGTGGATCGCGTTCGCACCCTTCGTCGGGTTGTTCCTAGCGCGCATCTCGCGCGGTCGGTCCATCCGTGAATTTGTGCTCGGCGCAATGATCGTACCGTCGCTGATGTGCTTTGTCTGGTTCGCGTGGGCCGGTGGTACAGCCATCGACCTGGAACTGAATGGCGGTGCCAATGGCACGATTTTGGACGCAGCCAATGGTGACAAAATCTTTGCCATGACTACGTACATGCTCGCGCCCATAGCGGAGTTCCTTGCCTGGGCAATGGCAGTGGTGATCGTAATCCTCTTGATGACGTTTCTAGTAACTTCCGCTGACTCGGCAGTGCTGATCGTGAACACAATCAACGCTGCTGGTGACGAAGGGCCCAAGGCCCGTCCGCACATCATGTTTTGGGGTGCGGCGCTGGCATTGGTCGTTGGAGGTTTGCTAATCTCTGGTGGAACGGGAGCAATCCAGACAGCTATGGTAATCGGTGCATTACCTTTCTCCATCGTCATGGCGCTGATGTGCATTGCGTTGATCAAAGCTATCTGGAACGACGGGCGCCGCGAAGCTGCCGGCATCGCATCAACTATTGATCCAGAAACCTCGACGATGCCAGCCGAATAAAATTCGCTTAGATAACAGTGACCCTGGGACGTTCCTAGGGTCACAAATATGAAGGCAGCCCATACAGCAATCCATCAGAAGTGCAGGTTTTTGCACTGTGCGTTGACTGGTTGATCGACATCAAAAAAACGATTTTGAATGAACTTGGCTACGTCAGCTTTCGAGCACTACCAGCATTGATTCACTGTGTAGCATTTTGCACATTGAGCTCCTTCCAGACCTCGGAGGCAGCGCAACTTCGAACCATACAACGCTACGTCGACCAGAACTCATCGCCACTTTCAGACATTTTTCAATACTTAAGGTCCTGCGTTGCAGCGTTCCCAAAACGGACCTTGGCTGGCTGCAGAGAAAGTACCGGGGTACGTTCAGATTTTTCAGATTATGACTGTTAGGACGCAAATTACTCACGTCTTTCAGACCACCCTCTTCTGAATGAAGTTGGCGCTTCGTCGTAGCGTTTCTTGAAACGTGCTGTAAGTTGCGTCGCACTGCTAAAGCCGGTGGCTGCCGCGATCTCCGCGACCGCCATCTCGGTTTCGCTGAGCAATGCGTAAGCCCTTGAAACGCGCAGTTCTATATAAAACTGAACAGGCGAAGTTTCGACATACTTTTGGAAGAGACGCTCTAACTGGCGACGAGATATCTGCACGGCTTCTGCTATTTCAGAGATATCTAAAGGCTCTTCCAGGTTTTCTTGCATGATCTGCATCGCGTTGATGAGGTACTGGTTGCGACTACCCAAAGCGACCGAAAAGGCTGATTTCTGGAGCGTTTTACTATTGTTGGACCGAAAGTGAATGCACATGTCCGAAACGATGACCGCCAGGTCATTTCCGAAATCGGATTCGATCATGTCCAACATCATGTCGGTTGCGGCATTTCCTCCGCCACATGTCATAAGCTCATTGTCGATCTCATACAGGTTTGACGATGGCTCCAAACCATCAAAATGTTCGATGAAAGCAGGGTGGTTTTCCCAATGCAATGTGAACCTTTTGCCTGACAGAACTCCAACCTTGGCAAGGGCGAAAGCCCCTGTGCAAATACCACCCAGATTACACCCAAAGGTTCTTTGGCGGCGGATCCACGACAGGACCTTTGGGTTCGTACTTTCTGCCGGTTCAATACCCGAGCAAACAAACAGGCGCGACGATCGCGGTAGGTTGTGCAACGCAAAATCCGGTTTAATTTCAACCCCATTCGAACAAGAGACCGGATTTCCATCTTCAGTGATCAGAAACCATCTATACAGTTCTTTGTTTGTAACCTGATTGGCGATCCTCAGAGGTTCCACTGCAGCGCTAAAAGCCAGCATGGTCAGCTTTGGCAGCAGCAGAAAATAGATTTCCTTGGCCGGTCCATCGTAGCCTATGCGATAGCTGGCCGCGCCCTTTGGGACAAAGTTTCTCGGGTCCATATGCTCTCCTCCCAGTATCGACCAAGACGGATGAAGGGCACCAACACCTCATTTGGTGTTGGTGCAGAAAGATTACGCACTCATCTGTGCAACAGGTTCGCCGCTTTCCTCCCAGGTGCGGACTTCATCTTCGCTTGCTTTAGGCGAAAAAAGCCCTGTCATGGCATAGAAGATACCGATGACCGGTGACAGCCAGCAAGCGAATGCAAGCGGAATATACAGCAGGTTTTCGAAGTTGCCGTCTGCGATACCCAAACCAAGCGCCGTTATGACAAACGCGCCGCCTGCATTCCACGGGATTAGAGGGGACACCAGTGTTCCGCCTTCCTCGACCGCCCGGGACAGGTTCAGTGGGGAATAGCCCATCGCGCGATAGACCGGTGCATACATCCGTCCAGGCAGTGCAATTGACAGATAGGGGTCACCTGCAACGGTGTTGGTCGCCACAGAGGTTAGGATGGCCGAGGTTTGAATGCCGGCAAACGTTTTCACCTTCGAGATGACAACTTTGATGATCGCCTGAAGGCAACCGACGCGTTCAAGCGCTCCACCAAACCCCAGGGCAAGCAGCACCAGTGAAATCGTCCACATCATCGACTGAATACCTCCGCGGTTCAGCAGGGGATCGATCTCTGGAACCCCAGTATCGATCGAATAGCCGCTATTGGCGAAGGTGAACGTCTCATGCAGTCCAGCTCCCTGACAGAAGATAGCCATGATGCCGCCCGCAACGGCGCCTGCAAACAGTGACGGGATCGGAGGTTGTTTCATGACCGCCAGCACGATGACCAGAACGGCTGGAAACAGCATGATCGGCGAAATCCAGAACGCGTCATCCAGTGCCGTCGTGATTGCATGAATGCGGTCAAACGATACCTGGGACGTGTCGATCAGAGTGAAGCCAACGACAAAATAAATCACCAGCGCAATCAGCATCGAAGGAACGGTGGTTGGAAGCATATTCCGAATGTGATCAAACAGATTGGTTCCTGTCACGGCTGGTGCCAAGTTTGTCGTGTCCGATAGAGGTGATATCTTGTCTCCAAAGAATGCTCCGGAGACGACTGCTCCCGCAGTCCAATACATTGGAATACCGAATCCCGCACCGATCCCCATCAGCGCTAAACCGACAGTACCTGTCGTTCCCCACGAAGTGCCCAACGAAACAGAGACAATGGAGCAAAGGACCATTCCAGCGGCGAGGAAAAGTTCAGGCGACAAAATCTTGAGACCATAGTAGATCAGCGTTGGCACAGTTCCGCTTGCGATCCACATGCCGATGATCATTCCCACTGTGATCAGAATCGAAACGGAAGGCAGTGAGATATTGATAACGTGGAAAACGCCCTCTTCGATACTGGGCCATTTGTGACCCAACATGAGGCCAACGATGCCGGTGATCGCGATCCCGAATGCCAACGGGATATGCGGGGTAAAGTCACCGAAATAGAATAGTTGCAGCCCAAGCACACACAGGGTCAGCACTATTGGCGCGAGCGCCAGCAGCAAGCCGGGCTGCCGTATGTTGTCTTCATTCCCAGGCATATGAGTCTCCTCCTTTAGATTGGTCCAGAACCTTGATGATCTGCGGAAGAAACCAAGTTTGGCGGTGTGAGACTGTCGGTCAGAGCGTACATCTTGTTAAAATTTGCGACATTCAAGCGGCGGATTTCGGCGTCTTCGAATGAACTGAAGACCGGCAATTGCGATCACGCCAAATAAATTTGCTGCGTTTGGGCCGTCTCACCGCCTTCATTGGGGCAAATAGCAAACTTTGCTCGAGTTGGAGTGGTTCTGTTAGTCATGGTCCTTTCCGTACCTTCACCCCATAGTCCCCGTGCTGCAGCACGGCGCATCGAACTTGTCGTTCGCAACGAGCGCAAAATCAAAGCCTGCCTGAACTCGCTAAATGCGGAAGAAACGGCCCGCCGTAATGGCTTTCTTGAGGTAGAGGCAGACCGAAGTAACTCCGTTCATTCCAGTATGAAAACAACGCGCAATGTGACGCAAAGATCGTTAAACGGGTGCCGCTGAACGAGCTAAAACTTCAAGATTTTTGTGCGACAATATAGCGGCTTTGGAGCATTGAGGCTTGATCAGACGTATAGAGGATATCGAAGCCTGCGGACGCAATCTTCCTCTCAAGCACTGATCCAGACACAAAATGCACAAATGGGGCTTTACCAAGAGCCTGCATGATTGGGATCGCGACCCGACTGATCATCGTATACTTGAAACCACCGCTCTCAGGGGCGCAAACGGTTTTGGATATGAAAAACCCACCGGGTTTTGTAAGTGCGGAAATATGCTCAAGCGCTTGGTCCAAATCGGGCAGGAGATGAAGCAAATTATGCGCCAGGACCGCATCGTAAGACCCTTCGTCAAGACCGTGCTCAAGAACTTCGGCCACCTTGAAAGTGACATTCTCCAATCCTTCTTTCGCACGCTTCTCATCGGCAATCTCGATCATGCCCGGAGCGAGATCTGTCGCGGTGATGTGGGCAACATGCGGTGCAAGCAGTAGCGCGGTTGAACCAGTCCCGCACCCGATTTCCAGTACGTTGTCCTCCGCTCTCAGGTACGACTTCGTAAGCTCGAGTGTTTTCAGATACCCTTCCATATTGCGGATTGGGTCTGCCGCGTACTTTTGCGAGATTTTGCTCCAGAACGCGGCATCTTTGGACAAAGCAGCCATTTCATTGCTCTCTTAGAAGGTTGTTACCGCATCCTTTACGTCCAAACAATCATTTATGGAATTGCCACAACCTGCAGAACTGTTATGCATAAATGCATGAATTGGAACGCCATCAATTTCGACTGGAATCAAGTAAGGTCCTTTCTTGCGACAGCCGAAGAAGGATCGTTTTCCGCGGCGGCGCGCGTTCTTGAGCAAACTCAACCAACTGTCGGCCGTCAAGTTGCTGCACTGGAAACCGCGCTTGGCATCACCCTATTTGAAAGAGTCGGCAAGTCGCTTAATTTAACGACCGCTGGCGCCCAGCTTTTGTTGCATGTCAGAGAAATGGCGGATGTAGCAAACAGGATTTCACTTACTGCGACAAGCCAGTCCCAAGCTGTTGAAGGGCAAGTCAGGATTACTGCATCCGATGTGATGTCTGCCTATCAGCTGCCGCCGATACTGAAAAAAATCCGACTTGCGGCACCGCGACTAGAGATAGACATCGTTGCTGCAAATGACATTCGAGACATACAGCGACGTGAGGCTGATATCGCCATCCGACATGTACGCCCAACTCAGCCGGATCTGACAGCAAAGCTTGTCGCCGAGGCCAGAGCGCATTTTTACGCGGCACCTTCATACCTTGATCAGGTCGGACGGCCTAAAAATGAAAATGAACTTGCGAAATTGGACTTTGTCGGGTTCGGGGACATCGACACGATGATCGGCTTTCTCGATCCGGCGGGCATTCAGGTCACCCGAAAAAGCTTCAGGATTGGCTCACAAAGCGGGATAGTATCCTGGGAATTGGTGCGCCAAGGGTTTGGCATAAGTATAATGTCGGATGATGTGGCTGCCTTAACGCCAGGTGTGGAGCGCGTGCTTCCCGACCGCGAGCCGTTTAAGTTCCCGATTTGGCTGGCGACGCACTCCGAATTACATACCGCACGAAGGATCAGGTTGGTGTTTGATCAACTGGCGGACCAACTTAGCGCAGGGACCATCAGGTAATCTGGGAGTTCGCTTTATGTCACAGGCTATTCCAACGCTTCACTTGCTATGCGGCAAAGTTGCTTCGGCGAGATACTCAGAAACCGCCCCACGTACAACGGCGTGAGCCCGTCCGACCCGCTGGAACCGGGCTACGGCGGCGGGCGTCGAGGACGTGCTAGCCCCGGAGGCCATCGAACTGGCCGTCGCCGTCGAGGACGAACTGGAAACGCTTGAAAAGAAGGTGCGAGAGCAAAGGGTTAAGACCCGGTGGGATCGGGTGCGCAACAGTGCTCGCAGCGTGTTCGTCACCGAGGAGCGGCAGGAGCCTGACGACAAGGTGGTGGTAAACACCAGCGACCCGAATGCTCTTATGGACATGATTCCAGAACTTGAAACCTTGCTGGGTGAAGCGCACTTGGGTCTCTCCTACGGCGGCATCGGTATCGCCATTCGCAAGGCGCGCTCGGCCTACCTCGCCGTCAAACGGCGCAACGACATTAAGGCGAGGACGGCAAACCGACTAAGGACCCGACCCCCATCGTCAGCACCGGGGGCATCAAGGCGAGCCATATGTTGGGTCCGCTCCACAAGGTCGCGTATTTCCAGAGCGTAAGGCGCACGAATAGCGGCATAGCCCAGACGCCGGTGTTCACCCCCACCGGCCTCGCAAGCAAAATGGCCAAAACCGCAGGGGCGGCACTGCCAATCCTGAAGGGTGTGGTGGTGTTCTCGGCCATGCACGACGGCCAATTTCTGTTCGACTCCGGATACCACGAACCCTCGGGACTGTGGCTGGAGACTGGCGAGCTTGACATCGAGGTGTGTGACGACCCCCGCAAGGCCGTCACGTTCCTAGCCACGAGTAGCTGTGCGACTTCCCATTCGAAACGGGGGCGGACTTCGCCGCCGCCCTGATGCTGGCCATCTCCCTGTTGCATACCAAAACCGACCTCTACGGGTCGACAATTTCGCTCTTCGCTATGACAGCGCCCAGCGCTGGTATTGGCAAGTCCATCCTGCTTGATCGCGTCAACTGCACCGTCACAGACCAAATCGCCGCAATGACGTCGTTGCCCGAAGACCGGGAGGAACGTGAAAAGCTCATCACCAGCGTGACAATGGAAAGCGCGCCGCTGCTGGCCTTCGACAACGTCACCACCGGCTCGACCATCGGCAACAGCTACCGCGACCCACACCAACTGGTCACGCCCCGCATCTGGAATGCGCGGGTGTCGCAGCTTTCCAAGACCCACTCCGGGCCGACAGGCATAGTCGGTTGCCCTGACCGGAAACAACATCCTCTTGGCGGGCGACACGGCGTCCCGCGCCGTTAAAATCCGCCTCGTACCACGCAGATTTTAGAATATGACCCTTCGCGACTTTAAGCATCCGGACATTCTGAAGTGGACTCGCGACAACCGGGGGCGAATCCTCGGCGCACTCGCCTGCATCGCCACCGCCAAAGTGCCCTCCGTAAAACCCATTAGCCGATTCCCTTATTGAGAAAGTGCAGTCGCCGGACCGGTGCTGAACGTGGGCGAAGCGCCGGACTTCTTCGTGCCGTGGGTCGAAGCCGGTGAGGCGGACGTCATGGGGAACGCACCAACCGGCCTAGACGACCTCCTGATGTCCGTTACCCTGATCGATGTCAACGGGATGATGCAGCCGCCCGAAGGTGACTGGGTCAAGGCAACTGCAATCATTGAACATGTCGATCCAAGAATTTTTGATAGGGCGTTTGCAGTGAACAAGAGGCCGTCCGCACAGGAATTGACCGGATGCCTGCGCCGCAACCGCGACCCCTAGGTCGACGACGCCTACACACTCCGCGCCAACCGCATGAACCTCGGGAATCGCGCAAAGCGACAGACCAGATGTCCGTTTCGAATGGAACGGACGAAAGATGCACCGGAAATCAGCGAAACCGACCGCGTTTTCTACGTGAATCCGCTTCGGGGCGAAAATGAGGGGAAAAGTTAAGTTGTTAGTGTGAAGGGAATATCCAACGTGCCAACAAGTACGTCAAAGTCGTGTGTAGGATTTAAGTGAGATAATCTTAAAAAGCACTTTGAATATATAGTAGTAAACTAGAGGATGCAGGGTCAGAACACTTTGATACCCTTGGTCACACCCGCGCCAGCGGAAACCGCTTATGAACCGTCACGAACGGTGCAAACATGCCGCTTAAACGCGCCGCAGCGATGTAGTCACGATAGAGGCGATGCCCCTCATAGTTGAGTTTCTGCGTGGTCAGCACGCGGCAGCGCAGATTGTCACTATGGTTTTGCGCAATCTGGACAAATACGGGCATTCCTGTGCGGTCTACGAAAACCGACGGGCACTACAACCTGCGCCATATACTCTCGCTCCGCATTCGTGAGAAAGCGCCGTGACCGGATACATTTCGGGGCAAACTGAAACGAGTGTATCCAGCAATAGGGCGTACAGTGCGACAGCAACGCTGACGTAAAGAGCGTGCGCGAGATGTGGCCTGCGTCATTCGACACGCGAAACCCAAAACCAATGGCGAGCAAGATACACAAAGAGAGCGACCTGGTACCAGCATGAGGTGAGGCTTCGTCGATCGAAAGGCAGGCGTCGGGGTGGGTTATGTCAGGCCAAGCAAAATCCCGAAAATACACCCCCACCCAACAAAAACACAGTGGCCAATGGAGCTCGGCCACGCCACATCACCCCTCTCAAAAATTTCTCGATTTTTACGTATTGCGTCGTCCGCAATTTTTTCGGAACACAGAACGTCAGACAACGGAAGGCTGACCGCGCATTGCCGTATGGCAGTAAGGTTTACGGTGTTTCCTAGCGCCCTCGGCGGTCAGGTAGCCAAAAGCGGCGACGTCGAACGGCTGCTTCCATTGCTGAAGAAGTCTGAGCTTGTGCCTGCTACATAGCTTTCGTTCGTAGAATCTCTAAGGACGAAAATACAAATGCGTGATAGTTCCTGATTATGGCAACGACATCTGCCCGAAATCGATCGCCAATCCCTTACGCATTTGCGGTTATTGGTGTTCTTTTTGCTTCAATTTGTTTCGGGCTGGTACCCTATTTCAGCCGCAGCCTGACCGAACAGGGCGTTGCACCCTATGCGGTCGCATTCTACCGCTACATTGTTGCGGCTCTTCTTCTGCTTCCTGTTCTCATCGTGCACCGAAAAGAATGGCGAGAGATCACTTGGGGTATTTCCGCCGGAGCCGTAATGGGGCTTGGTTGGATCGGATATGTAACGGCGCTGGAGAAGCTACCCGCATCGACAGTGGGTGTGCTTTACATGACCTATCCGGTGTTCACCTTAGTTATTGCTTGGGCTGTGTTTGGCGATGCACCCACGCGACGCGCCATGTTGGCCGCTGGTCTGATTGTGGTGGCAGCTGTCGTTGCTGGCTCGCCTGCATCAGTGGCTGCGGAACACCTACCAACGCTGCTGCTATCCCTTGCCGCTCCATTTGGGTTTGGCTTCGGAATCTGCGTACTGGTACACAGATTGTCACGTATCGCGCCGTTGGCACGTATCGCGTCAGTTTCTCTGGGGTCTGTACTGGGCCTCGCACCCCTCATCCTTGGTGCTGAGGTTGGAGAGCTTCTCCCAAGGGAACAGTCCGATTGGCTTTTCATAGTTGGCATTGGTCTGGTTACTGCTTTCGTGCCCCAGCTTATCTACACAATATGCTCGCCTGTTATTGGAGCTTCTCAAACTGCGGTCGTCGGAAGTATCGAATTGCCCACGATGTTTGCCGTGGGATACCTTGCTTTTGGCGAAGCGATCTCTTTTCATCAAGCTTTTGCATGTGCCTTAGTGCTGGGCGCAATCGCGATCACAAGAAGTAGAAAGACGCGCACCGTATCTACCGTGCTCGCAAAATCGCCGAGGCGGTAGTATTGGGTTCGAAGGCGACATACGCCGGCATTAGTACAATGCCCATTTTCGGTTGGCCTGATTTGACTGGTCCAGTTTGATTGTGAGTGCATGACTGCTCTCAGGTCCATCGGGGCGAGAGTTTGCGATGCTTCTCCTTTATTTCTTCTCGAAACGGTAAACGCCATCCCAATCGGCCGGTGGTTCAAACGCAAAACTGCTGCAGCGTTCGATAAAGACATCTACAAGAAGCTTGTTAGCAGCGATTTCCCGATGCCTCTTCAAGGAATCTAATGCTTCAGTCCATTTTCCAAACTGATACAAGTCATAGCATGCACGCCATTCTTCGAGTTCGCGTTTTTTGGCTGCGCTTACCAGAAAACCACTCTCATCATCTTTTTCCGCTACCAGTTCAAAGATACGACTAGGAAAACTAGTCCCGGCGGGCACGACAAAGTCAATTTCGCGCAGCACAAACTTGCTCTCGACGTGAACAGCCACATCCGACGATACGAGAATTCTTGTGCCGTAAACTTTATTCAACCCTTCCAGTCTGGAAGCAAAATTAACGGCAGCGCCGAGCGCAGTGTATTGCAATCTTGAAAGTGACCCAACGTTACCGACCACTACGCGACCGGTGTGCAGGCCGAAACGTGCATGCAACGGACGCAATGGTAACGCTTCCTTATCAGAATTGAGTTTCGCCTCAGCCTGCAAACACGCCAAAGCTGCTCGGCAAGCATGAACAGGGTGATCGATATCATCGAGCGGAGCATTCCACAGAGCCATAATGGCATCGCCGATGTACTTATCCACGGTACCCTGATTGCCGGATATCTCTTTTTCCATTGCTTCGAAATACTCGGACAAAGCAGGCATCAGTACTTCGGGTTCAAGCCCCTCGGTTTGGCGCGTAAAGCCTTTGAGATCGGCGAACATAAGTGTAACGTCGCGCGACTCTCCGCCAACGCTAATTCTCTCTGCTTTTGAAAGGATAGAGCGTACCAGCTCTTTCGGTACGTACGCACCGAAACTCGACAATCCAGCTTTCATACTCGCAACGGCGGCCCCGAGTTCGGCGACTTCCTGAATATTTGATTTCAAGTTCAAGTTTTCACTTAGCTCAAAGTTACTGACTTTTCTGGCTTCCGTTGCCACGCGCACAAGATTTTTGCTCAACAGACGGGCGACAACAAAGGTAAATGAGACAGCCAGAACCAAAGCAATGACGCCGATTTGCATGGCACGAGTCGTGTTTCTTTTTATTTCTCCGATAAACTCATCTTCCGGCACTATGAGCCCGAGTGTGGGTTGGGCACCGAAGACTTCAGGGATTGGCATCACAGATGCGATATAGTTTCTTTCATCGGATGCTGGAGCTATGCGGAAAAAATCCTGCTGACTGGTTCGCCATTTATCGATGACACTGTCAATAATTTGGCTACTACCTTCAATTGACTCGTTCGTATTGGTACTCACGAAGCGCGGCTCTCCACCTTCGGATCGCGTGCTGGTGTAGGAAAGCAGGCGACCTTCGCGATCAAGCATGAAAACCAAACCATGATCGCCAATCCTGATATCATCTAGGATTTGCGAAAGTGCCGATATTGTAATGTCGAGCGCAACGACGCCAAGCAATTTACCTTCGTCGTCAACCACGGTTTTTGAAAACGTTGCACCTAGACGCCCAGTGCTCTCGAATTGATAAAGCGGCGAAACGTAAACGCCGCTTTGCTCCAACGCCCCGCGATACCAAGGGCGTGTTCGAGGATCGTAGACAGTGGTTCCACTAAGAAATGGTGTGGCCAACGAACGGCCATCCGACCAATAGTAAGTCTCGACGCGCTCGCCAAATTGCTCGGAAATTATCCGTTGAACGCGATCTACTCCTTCCGGCACAGGCAAGGCGCTCGTTCCAAATGTTTTCCAGTGTTTTGGGAGGTTAATATTCTGAAAAAAGTCTCCGGATTCTTCCTCGCCAAAATACAAGCCATAGTAGTGCTCATTGCCTTGCATCTGCGAATAGAGAACGTCCAAACCCGCGCTTGAGCCAGCATAGTCCGTAAATTTGGAAAGAAAGACGGATGCAGAAGATACGACACTTCCCGCTCCGCGTATCACGGTTAGCATCTCATCGACTGACTGACTTCTGGCCTCCGCCATCCGCTCTTTCGCAGTACGAATGGCGAGCTCTTTGTTGCCAAAATAAAGAATGGCAACAAGCATGTTTGTTACGGCCAACGTGAGTAACGTGAATAACGTCGCAACGCCGATATGGAGACGTACTTTCATACCCTCAATTAGTCAAAATGTAACAATAGAAGTCCAGTCGCTCGTTGCCTCACAAATGAGTATCTTGAGCACTTTGTTGTCTGAAGACACAAAGTACTGGCACTATTGTTCTTTCCTGGCTTCTTCGGCGTTTTTGGCTCGCCCTAACCGGACGCCACTCAAACCGAATTATTCTAAAAAACAGATAGTTATTGCTTGGTGCAATCACTTTCTGAGAACAGAGCAGGACATTTTGCCAACACCGCTCTTCAAGCCTAGTCATTCCGGAATTCCGGGTGGCCGACCCGAGCTGAACCCCAAGATGAGAAAGTTGCCTCAGTCGAAAGGCGAAACCGCTGTTAAACGGTTGAACGATCCATTGTCGATGGATGAACTCTTCAATCGCATTGATGGGAACGGCGAATTTGTATCGAGAAAACTCTCTGGCACGGAACAATTCGCCTTGTTGGCTTTAGCTCAGGACCGAGCCTTCGGACGAGCAGATGGTGTCAGCACTACACATACCCACAGCGGAACTGTCAGCATAAGCGTCAATCCACCACAGCGGCTAAAAGACATCAGAGTCCGCTTTCCAGAGAGATTGGCTCAAGAGAAGGTGATTGAGGCAATTCTTGATGACGACGAGTAGTCTCTGACCATCACGTAGCTGCTGTCAGGTTTAGAGGCTTGGGTTTGTGCCTACGGGCCATGCGCCCGCGCACGTAAAACCCCTCGATTTGACGACGCTGCATATCATCTTTTAGCCAATGCAACCCTTTCCAAAAAATTTTGGGGGACCTGCATATATGGGTAGCATTTTCGACGCTCGAGGGTTCGGGCTTTTTCTCGGCGTTGCCAAGTATCAGGACAGCAACACCAGCGGGCCGCACATGGGGTCTCGCGTTTGTTGGCGTAGCATCTTACGCCTGTCCGGATCGGTCAAAATTGTTCAGTTCGGAGTTTCTAAAAACCATAGGGCGCTCATTCAGTTGTCGTTGAGCCTACGCACCAGTATCAGAGACTCGGCGTTGACTGAAAGTAGCTATATTGGCGGAAGGTACGACGCGCCGAACTCGTACCCCCTCATTTACAATCGCAAACCCCATTCAAGACGCGCCGCACTTACCCGCTATCGAATCTGAATGTTTGAATTATGACAGTTTGGTGAAAGAGGCGTGGGAAGTTTGCTTACGTTACGGAAGGCACGTCAATGCTATCGTGGTTGCTTGAGGGCTTCGTTGGGTGACACGCCGAACCAATTAACCCCCTCAAATCCAGTCGGAAAAACCAGAACGTTCTTAAATACAAGCATGTCACCCACGGTCAAAGGATCGCATTGTGGCGAAATTGTGTCCACGATTCATTGTGGAACTTTCCGTTTCGGACCCAGAAACAAATCGTTTCGCCGTAAAACTGGGCGATACGGGGTTTCCCCAATTTCAACCAAACAGCTTTGGTGTCACAGTAGGCCAGACTACACACACCTCCACTCACTCACGGGTGAGAAAAAGGGGCTGGTCCTTACCCCCTCGACTAGCCCCTCACATCACCAAGACCCTTAAGATTTCAAGATAAAGACAGCTTTAGTGGAAATTCGTATTTTGCTGCGATCCACTCGCAGGGCGATCGAAGACGCCAAAACGCACAACCTTGTCCAACTCTGGTCTTGTGCGTAGCCTTTGGGGCCATGTGCAACCTCTACTCCAACACCATCCCAGCCACAGCAATGCGCCAACTGTTTGACGTGACCGTTGAACGTGACAGGCTTGGGAATGCAGAACCATTGCCAGCCATCTATCCGAAGCACTTAGCCCCAG